>NZ_JBGWAB010000154.1:0-17058 GCF_041862025.1 Streptomyces sp. AB3(2024) | reverse complement strand
CCTCGATGTGGACCTGTGCGGCGGCGGAGGGTGCGGCTGCGGCTGACCCGGGCACGCGGCCCGCGAGCCGCCGGGCCAGGGCACGCAGGGCCCCGCCGTCCAGGACCCGGTCCGGCACCCGGCCGCCGCCGCGCTCCCCGTGGCCCGGCCCCGCCCCGGGCAGCGGCCCGTACAGGGGGTCCGTCCACTCCCGGGGGATCGCGCGGGCCCCGTAGACCGCCCCGGCCGGCGCCCCGGTCACCGCGGCGACCGTGTCACGACCCGGTCCAGCCGGTCCGTCCGTTCCGCCCCGCGGTCCCCGCCGCTCCGGGCGTTCACGCAGGCTCCCGCGGTCGGCGCCGCCACGGCCGTGCCCCGTGGCCGTTCCCCCGATTCCTGATCCATGCCGCCACTCCACCACGCACGTGGCGCCCCGCATGAGGGCCCCCGCCCGCCGGCCTCCGTGGTGCGCTGCGCCGACCGGCTCAGCGGTGGTGGTGCGTCGCCGGAACGTGGGTACGCTGCTGGACATGACGGTTCACCCCCCGGGTCCGCTGTGGACGGGACGGGCCTCCAACCGCGTCCAGTGGCTGCTCGCCGCGGCCGGCGCGGCGTGTCTCGCGCTCGGCATCGAGCTCGCCGTCGACAACGCCTGGACCTCCGGCATGGTGCCGCTGCTCATGTCGGTGATCGGCTGCCTCGCGGCCGGGCTGCTGATCCTCTACGGCACCCTCGCGTTCGTGCACGTGGCCGTGACCGTCGACTCCGAACGCCTTGACGTGCGCTGCGGCCACATGGGGCTGCCGCGCCGCACGATCCGGCTCTCCGACGTCGTCGCCGCCGAGTTCCTGCCCAGCATCACCCCTCAGCAGTGGGGAGGCTGGGGCTACCGCTGGCGACCGGACAAGGGCACCGCGATCATCGTCCGGCGCGGCGAGGGCATCGAGCTCAGGCTCGGCGACGGCAAGCTCTTCACGGTCACCGTCGATGACGCCGAGAACGCCGTCCGCGTCATCCGCACGCACCTGCGCGCACTCGCTGGCTAGCAGCCCGTCGGCCACCGCATCCGCTTCGCCGCCCGCCCGCCCGCCCGCCCGTACGCCCTGCCGCACCGCGTCCGGTGTCCGGTGTGCGGTGTCTCCTTACCGACCCTTGGGACACGGGGACGTACACTCCGCCAGATGAGCAGCAGTATCACCAGCGCCGCCGGGAGCGGGCCCTCGCAGCCCGCCGGACGAGCCGAAGCGGGTACCGAGAACACGGCCGCACCCGAAGCCGCAGCCGAGGCCGCGGCCGCCGCCGGCCCGTGGAAGCGGAAGGCGGCCTGGCTGCTGCGGGCCGCCCTCGCCGCCGTCGCCGGAGTCCTGCTCTACCTCAGCTTCCCGCCCCGCCCCCTGTGGTGGCTGGCCCCCTTCGCCCTCGCCCTGCTGGCCGGCTGCCTGCGCGGCCGCCGCGCCCGGGCGGGCTTCGGGCTCGGCTTCCTCTTCGGGCTCGGCTACCTGCTGCCGCTGCTCGTCTGGACCGGCGAGGGCGTCGGCCCCGTTCCCTGGCTGGCCCTGGTCGCCCTCGAAGCCCTGCTGATCGGCCTGGCGGGCCTCGGTATCGCCCTCGTCTCCAAGCTCCCCGGCTGGCCGCTGTGGGCGGCCGCCGTCTGGGTCGCGGACGAGGCCCTGCGCGCCCGTGCCCCCTTCGGCGGCTTCTCCTGGGGCCGGCTCGCCTTCGGCCAGGCCGACGGGGTCTTCACCCCGCTCGCCGCCGTCGGCGGCACCCCGCTGCTCTCCTTCGGCGTGGCTTTGTGCGGATTCGGGCTCTACGAGGTGGCCCGCATCGCCCGCCGCCACCCGGGCCGGACCACCGCCGCGCTCGCCGCGGTCGCCGTCGTCGCCCCGATCGGCGCGGCCCTCGCCGCCCGCCCGCTGGTCTCCGACGCCGCCGAGGACGGCACCGCCGTTGCCGCCGTCATCCAGGGCAACGTGCCCCGCGCCGGCTTCGACTTCAACGCCCAGCGCCGCCAGGTCCTGGACAACCACGCGAACCGCACCCTCCAGCTCGCCGAGGACGTCAAGGCCGGCCGGGTCGCCAAGCCGGACTTCGTGGTGTGGCCGGAGAACTCCTCCGACATCGACCCCTTCACCCAGCCCGACGCCTACGCGGTGATCGACCGGGCGGTGAAGGCCATCGGCGTGCCCGTCGCGATCGGCTCCGTACTGGCCCCCGAAACCGGCCCGCTGCGCAACACGATGATCCTGTGGGACCCGGTCAAGGGCCCCACGGCCACCTACGACAAGCGCAAGATCCAGCCCTTCGGCGAGCGGATCCCGATGCGCTCCTTCGTCCGGCTCTTCAGCTCCGACGTGGACCGCGTCCGCCGCGACTTCGGACCCGGCAAGGAGCCCGGCGTCTTCGACATGGGGGGCAGCGGGATCGGCATGGTCACCTGCTACGAGGCCGCCTTCGACGACGCCGTCCGCTCGACCGTCCGGGCCGGCGCCCAGGTCATCGCCGTCCCCAGCAACAACGCCACCTTCGGCCGGACCGAGATGACCTACCAGCAGCTCGCCATGGACCGGATCCGCGCGGTCGAGCACAGCCGCAGCGTCCTCGTCCCCGTCACCAGCGGGGTCAGCGCCGTCATCCGCCCCGACGGCTCGATCGTGTCGCAGACGAAGATGTTCACCGCCGACGCGCTCGTGGCCGAGATCCCGCTGCGTTCCACGCAGACCCCGGCCACCCGCCTGGGCCCGCTGCCGGAGTACGCGCTGGTCCTGGTCGCCGCGGCCGGCCTGGGGACGGTCCTCTTCCGCCGCATTCGCGCCCGCCGGGCCGCATGACGACGGTGACCGGCGAGCGGCCTCGTAAGGTCGGGGCATGACCACTCCCGAATTCATCCGCGCGATCCGGGCGGGCGCCGGACAGCTGCTGCTCCTGCTGCCCGGGGTGACCGCCATCGTCTTCGACGACCGGGGCCGGGTGCTGCTGGGCCGCCGCGCCGACACCGGCCGCTGGTCCGTCGTCGGCGGGATAGCCGAGCCGGGGGAGCAGCCCGCCGACACGGCGGTGCGCGAGGTGTACGAGGAGACGGCCGTGCGGTGCGTGCCGGAGCGGGTCGTGCTCGTCCAGATGCTCGAACCGATCACGTACCCGAACGGTGACGTCTGCCAGTTCCAGGACATCACCTTCCGCTGCCGCGCGACCGGCGGCGAGGCCCGCGCCGCCGACGGGGAGCTGCTGGAGGTCGCCTGGTTCGACCCGGAGGAGCTGCCGCCGCTGGAGCCCTTCGCGCTGGACCGCGTACGCCGCGCACGGCGCGAGGAGCCCACCTGGTTCGAGGCACCTGCGGACCCCGCGGAGCGGTAGCGGCTCAGCCCGCCGAGACGGCCGCCTCGCGGTAGAGCTCCAGGGCCTGGTCGCCCATCACCGCGCTGTAGGAGACCTCCGGGACCGTGCCGCCCCCCTCATAGCCGCCCAGGACACCCGCCAGCGCGCCGTCCACCAGCCAGGGGCTGCCGCTGGTGCCGCCGCTCAGATCGGGGCAGTCGATGCGCCGCTGGGTCTCGGAGAGCAGGCTCGTGGCGTTGGAGCAGCGCAGCGGGGCGTCCAGCGTGCTGGGATATCCGAGGATCGTCACCGTCACGTCGTCGGGCTGCTCGGTGACGACCGGGAATCCGCCGACGACGTCCTCGATCTGCGCCCCGTCCGACGGCGCGACGGTCGCGAAGGCGATGTCGTCGTCGGGGTCCTTGCCGTCCGTCCAGTCCCCGGCCACGTTCACACCGGTCAGCCGCCACACCCCGTACGGAGCCTTCCCGTCCCGGTAGCCCGGGGCGAACACGGTGGTGTCCGGGTGGTCGAGGCAGTGCGCGGCCGTGGCGATCACGTCGCGGTCGGCGCTGTGCACCACGGCGGCGGTGCAGAAGTGCCCGCCGTCGAGGCCGCCCGCGAACAGTGCGCCCACCCGGGTCACCGTCGCGTCGGGCAGGGCCGTGGCGGTCACGCCGAGCGGGGGCACCGCCGCGGCGTTCGGCATGTCCACGCTCAGCAGTGCGGCCATCGCGGTCACCGCGAGCAGGATCCGGGACGCCCGCCGGGCGCGGGGACGGCCGGCCTGTCGGAGGAGGATGCGTTGGATCATGCACCGAGCCTCCCCGGGGAAACTGTGTCCGGAGCCCGGTGATCCGTATGAATCCGCTGTGAATCGCCGACGGGCTCCCCGGACTCCCCGGACGCCGTTGCCGCCCCGCCGGTCTATGGACGCCGCGGTGGGTTTCCGTACCGGCTGTTGTGCACCGCGGAGCGTGATCGCGGGGCCCGCCCGCCCCTAGCCTCGCCGCAGGAGCACGAACGAGGGGCGGTACCCGGTGAACTGGCTCATCCACGACTACCGCGAGAGCGATCTCGCAGCGGTGGTCCATCTGATCGACACCACGGCGGAGCTCGGCCAGGAGTCCGTCTTCTCCCTCGCCGAGTGCATCAGCGCGCTCACCGACCGGCAGCCCTGCGTGGTCGCCGTCCACCAGGGCGTCCCGATCGGCGCGGCCCTGGCCTGCGTGACCGGGGAGCGCGCCTGGGTGATGCGCATCGCGATCGCCTCCGGCTGGCGCGGCCGGGGCCTGGCCAGTGCCCTGCTGGTCGAGCTGGAGCGGCGGCTGATCGCCGCCCGCGTCGGCCGGATCGCCTACGTCCTGCCCGAGGAGGACCTGCTCGGCGAGGGCCTGCTGAACGCGGGCTACACCCGCCAGCCCGCGGTCGCCTACTTCGAGAAGACCGAGCCGCTGCACGGACCGGCCGCCGGGCTCCTCGACGACCTCGGCGGCCGGTTCCTCCAGAGCGACCTGTGGGACCGCGTCGCCGGTATGGAGAAGGAGAAGGACCTCATCGAGCGGCGCGTGGTGCTGCCGCTCGCCGAGCCGGAACGGGCCGCCTCGCACGGGGTGCGGGCCCCGCGGGCCATCACCCTCTTCGGGCCGCCCGGCACCGGGAAGACCACCTTCGCCCGCGCCATCGCCTCCCGCCTGGGCTGGCCCTTCGTGGAACTGCTGCCCTCGCGCCTGGCCGACGAGGGCAACCTGTCGGCCGCGCTGCGCGACGCCTTCGCCCGGATCGCCGAGCTGGAGCGGGTGCTCGTCTTCATCGACGAGGTCGAGGAGATCGCCCCCGTGCGCACCGAGCCCGCGCAGCCCGGCGGGATCCACGGGGTGACCAACGAACTGCTCAAGCTGATACCCGGCTTCCGGGAGGGCGACGAGCGGCTGCTGGTCTGCGCCACCAATTCCATCCGCTCCCTCGACCCGGCCTTCCTGCGGCCGGGCCGCTTCGACTACCTGATCCCGATCGGCACCCCCGACGCCGGGGCGCGCGCCGCGATCTGGTCGCGGTACACGGCGGGCCGCGCGGGCGTGGACGTGGCGGCGCTGGTGGAGGCCAGCGAGCTGTTCACCCCCGCCGACATCGAGCACGCGGCCCGGATCGCGGCGCAGGTGTCCTTCGAACGGGACCTGGAGGCGGCGGTCGCACGGGGTCTGGGGGCCGCCCCGCCCGGGGCGACGACGGCGGACTACCTGGCGGCGGTCGCGCAGTGCCGCCCGACGGTCACCCCGGCGATGACGGGCGAGTTCCAGGCGGACATCGCCGCCCACGCCCGCTTCTGAACTCCGTCCCGCGGAGCCCCGGCTCCCCTGGCGGGCGGAGCCGGAAAGGACCGGGCCCGCACCCCGCCCGGTACGCGAAACGGCCCGCAGCCCCTCCCCAAAGCGGCTGCGGGCCTCCCGCGAGGACTGGGCATCCGTGCGGGACGGTCGCGTTCCGGTTGGAGTGTCCGCCGGCTGGAACGCGACGCGCAGGGGTGCCCGAGGGCGTCCTGTACGCCCTCGCCCACCCCCCGAGTCAACCAGCGGGCCCCCGTCCCCGGCTTCGGCCGGACGGCCACGTCCGACCCGGCCGGAAGGACGGCTCCCGGGCCGCTCCACCCGGCCACCCCGCCACGCACCCGGCCCCCCGCCCCCGCCCGGCGCCTTCCGCCCGTCCGCTACGGGCGGCAGCTGTACGTGAAGTCCACCGCGGCGGAGCGCTCGACGGGCGAGACCAGCCGGAGTTCCGCGCGCGCCGCGTAACGCCCCGTGCCCCGGAAGGTCCACAGCAGGTGCAGCGTGGCCTCCTCGCGCCCGCGTGGCACCCGCTCCGTCAGCTCCTCCGAGCGCGTGCCGTCGCTGCGGACCCAGCGGTAGGTGAGGGTTCCGGGCCGCCCGTCGGTGTGTACGACGGCCACCACATCGGCGGCCCGGTCGCAGCCGGGACCCGCCGGGTCGGTGGTGACCGCCGCGTCCCGGACGGCGACACCGGGCCCGAACCGCTGCCAGCCCAGATACGCCAGCACCAGCGCGAGCACCACGGCGGCGAGGGCGTACCGCCGCCAGCCCCCGCCCCGGCGCCGGACCGGCGCGGGCGCCCCCGGGCGCAGCGGGAACGGCGCCGGCATCGCCGCCGTCACACCCGGCCCGAAGCGCAGCACGGAACCCTCGACCCGGTCGGGGGCGGCGTCCTCGGGAGACGGCGGCCCCGTGATCCAGTGGCTGCCGAGGACGGTGGCGCTGTAGTCGTCGTCGCCGTGCGGGGCGCGGGGATCGCTCATCGTGGGGGCTCCTGGTCCTGGCAGCGCACCAGCGGCTTCGAGTCGTACGCCGGACCGCTCCCGGCGGCCGGCTCGGTGGTGACGCGGACGCCGCCGTAGCAGCCGTACCCGCGCGGGAAGGTGTGGGAGCGGACCACCTGGGTCGTGGAGCCGGCCTTGACGAAGAAGGTGTCGGTGCCGTCGGGCACCGTGTAGGCCCCCTGGGCGGAGCCCAGGTACCACTGCAGGACCACCTTGACGGCCCCCCTCCCCGCGGCGGTCACGGAGACGGCGGCGTCGCCCCGGTAGACACCCGTCTTGAGGGAGACGTCCACGGCGCTCACCCGCAGGGTGGGGGTCGGCGTGGGCGTGGGCGTCGGGGACCAGGACACGGACGGCTTCCCCGTCGGGCTCGGCGTGGGGCTCGGGCTCGTCGAGGGGGAGGCCGTCGGCGTCGGGGACCACGAGGGGCTCGGAGGGGCCGACGGGACCGGGGAGCCGCCGGGGGAGGCGGAGGCGGAGACGGAGCCGGACGGGGACGCGGACGGACCCGGGGCGGGCGGCGCGGACCCCGGCGGGGCCGCGCTCGTGGTGGCGAGGGCGCTCAGCGCCGACGCCCCGGACGGGGCGGCGCCGACGGCGTCGGTGGTCAGCACCAGCGCGGCCCCCAGGACCAGGGCCAGCCCGGCCGCGAACCAGCCGGTGCGCCCCGGGGCCCAGCCGGCGCCCTGCCCGATCGAGGTCGTGGCCACCGCGGTGGTGCCCGCGGCGGCGGTGCCCGCCGAGGGGAACAGCAGCGGCAGCAGGGCGGCCAGCGCGGCGAGCCTGCGCTGCCCGCGCTCCTCCCAGCCCGGCCCGTACGCGGTCAGCGCCAGCTCCTCCAGCTCCGCGACGAAGGCCTCGGCGTTCTCCGGCCGCTGGTCCGGCCGTTTGGCCAGGCCGCGCCGGATCAGCGGACGCACCGGCTCCGGGGCCTCCGTCTCCGGCACCGGCGCCTCGATGTGCTGGACGGCGAGCTCCGCGAGGTTCGTGCCGTCGTACGGCTTGCGCCCGGTCAGGAACTCGAAGAAGGTCGCGGTGGCCGCGTACACGTCGGCGGTCGGCGAGGCGGGTTCGCCCTGCCACTGTTCGGGCGCCATGTAGGCGGGGGTGCCGGCCACGCCCGGGGTGGTGCCGCGGCCCGTCGCGATCCCGAAGTCGACCAGCTTCGAGGAACCGTCCGGGGCGACCAGCACGTTCTCCGGTTTGTAGTCCCGGTGGACGACACCCGCCCGGTGGGCCGCGGCCAGCCCCAGGAGGGAGCCCTTCAGCACGACCAGGGCCGCCTCCGGCTCCGCCCGCCCGGACTCCCTGAGGACCGCGCGCAGGGAGATCCCGTCGACCAGCTCCATCACGATCGCGGCGCCGTCGGGTGCTTCCACGTACTCGTAGAGGCCCACCACGTAGGGGGAGCCGAGACCGCCGAGCAGCCGTGCCTCCGCCCGGAACTCCCGGACGAAGGCCGGGTCCCGGCGCAGCCGCTCCGACAGGTACTTCACCGCGACCGCCGTACCGGTGGCCGTGTGCACCGCGAGCACCACCCGGCCGCTGGCGCCCGCACCGAGCTCGCGGACCTCGCCGTAGCCCGGCACCGTCCAGCCGTTGTCCATCGTCCGCCCCCGTCCGTGGCGTCACCGGCCTCCGAGGGGGCCGGCCGGTCGTCCCCCGACCGGCACCCTCCAGGACACGGTTTCCGCCACGGCCGGTTCCCAACCCCGCCGGGTGTCCGGGACCCGGACACCCGGCGGGGATCAGGCGGCGGCCGAGACCGCGCCGATCATGGTGTGCAACCGGTCGGCGGCGGCCCGTCCGAAGGCCGGGTCGTTGATGTGGGTGTCGTAGTCGTAGAGCCGGGCGGCGCTCCCGAGCAGGCCCGCACGCAGCGTCGAGAACAGGGCCCCGTCCGCGCGGGGGTCGTGGTACGGGCCGCCCGGCGCGCCGAGCGTGGACAGCCCGCGCAGGGGCAGGCAGACCGCCGTCGGCCCCGTCGACGCGCGCAGTTTCGTCGCGACCCGGCGGCCGAGCTCCGCGCACTCGGACTCGGTCGTACGGATCACCGTGATCGAGGGGTTGTGGACACGGATCCTGCGGTAGCGGGCCCGTTCGGGCAGGGTCTCCAGCGGCCCGAACTTCACCATGTCCAGCGCGCCCAGGCTCACCACCTGCGGGATCCCCGCCCGCCCGGCCGCGCTGAGCCGGTCGGGCCCCGCCGTGAGGATGCCGCCGCACAGGTCGTCGGCGAGCTCGCTGAGGGTCAGGTCCAGCACACCCGCGAAGATCCCCTGCCCGGCCAGGGTCTCCAGGGTCCGCCCGCCCGTACCGCTCACTTGGAAGACCAGTACCTCGTAGCCCAGTTCGGTCAGCCGTTCCCGGGCCGCGTCCACACCGGTCGTCGTCACCCCCGCCATGCTCGCCGCGACCAGCGGCCGGGCACCCGCCCCAGGCCGGGCCGGGCGGCGCAGCTCCATGGAGGCGCGCTGGAACGCCCTGGCCATCCCGGCGACCGCCTCCACGGCGTTCGCCAGCACCGGCGCCGAGATGCTGTTGATCCCGGCGATGTCCACCACGCTGTACATCATCGTGATGTCCGCGGACCCGACGTACGGGGCCACGTCCCCGGACGCCATCGAGGAGACCATCACCTTCGGCACGCCGAGCGGCAGCGCCCGCATGGCGCGGGTCGCGATCGAGGTGCCCCCGCTGCCCCCGATCGCGAGCACCCCGTGCAGCCGCCCCTCGGCGTGCAGGCGCAGGAGGGCCGCCTCCGCGCCCCGGGCCATCGTGGCCACGGCCGAGCCGCGGTCGGCGGCGGCCCGCAGGTCGGACAGTTCCGTGCCCGCCGCCCGGGCCACCGCTTCGCGCGGCACGTCCGCGTTCACCCGGGGCTCTCCCATGATCCCCGTGTCGACCAGTACCACCTCGACGCCGGCGCGCAGCAGTCTCTCGCGCAGCCAGCCGTACTCGACACCCTTGGTGTCCAGGGTTCCCACCAGCACGACGCTCGTCATATGTGCAATGTCCACGCAGGTGGGGTTTGCTGGCAAGTAAAGGTCCAGTCAACCCTCCAGTAGCACCAACAGGCGCTCCAGAAACGGGATTTGAGGAACCATCAGCTTGTTTCGCGCCATCGGCGGGGTGAACCAGGCCACCCGGTCCAGCTCCGGGAACTCCTGCTCCCGCCCGGAGTGCGGAGGCCACTCCAGCGTGAACGTACCGGGCACCGTCAGCGCCGGATCGAGGTCCGCCTCGACCGCCCAGATGGTCACCAGCTTCCCGCTGGTCAGCCGCACCTCGCCGAGCGGCAGGTAGTCGCCCTCCGGCGGCGCCAGCCCGAGCTCCTCCGTGAACTCCCGGCGGGCCGCGTCCCGGGGCGCCTCGTCCGGCCCGTACTCGCCCTTGGGGATCGCCCAGCCGCCGGCGTCCCGACCCGCCCACAGCGGACCGCCCATGTGGCCGAGCAGGACCTCCACGCCCCCGCCGCCGGTGCGGCGGAACAACAGCAGGCCGGCGCTGCGCTTGTGCCTCTTCGGCTCCGTCATGGCTTCATGTATGCCCGGCCGGCCGGCCTTCAGTGCGCGTGCGGACCCTCCCGGTGGACCGGGCCGTGCGCGTCCGCACAGTGCGGGTCGCCGCCGCCCGGCTCCTCGCCCGCCCGGCCGACCGACAGCAGCGCCTCCTGGACGTGGTCCACCTGGAGCGTGGTGTGAGTGATCCCGTACTCCTTCTCCAGCAGCCGCTCCAGATCCCGGCGCACCGCGTGACAGTCGCCCTCCGGCTCCACCAGCACGTGCGCGGACAGCGCGGCCTGCCCCGAGGTGATCGTCCAGATGTGCAGGTCGTGCACCTCCGTCACCGGCGGGTGCCCGACGAGACGGTCACCGACCGCGTCCGGGTCCAGGTGCGCCGGGGCCGCCTCCAGGAAGATCCGCCCCGACTCGCGCACCAGCCCGTAGCCCGCCTTCACCATCAGCACCACCACCACGAGCGTGGCGATCGCGTCCGCCTGCACGAAACCGGTCGTGAGCACGATCAGGCCCGCCACGGCCGTCCCGATGAAGGCGAACAGGTCGTTCAGGATGTGCTGGTAGGCGCCCTCCACGGCCAGCGAGGACCGGTTCGCCCGCGAGATGCACCAGGCCGCCGCCACGTTGACGACGATGCCGGCCAGCGCCGTCACCAGCACCAGACCGCCCTCCACCTGCGGCGGGTCGATCAGCCGCCGTACCGCCTCGTACGCCAGCCAGGCCGCCAGCAACAGCAGGGTCAGGCCGTTGGCCTGGGCGGAGAGGATCTCGGCCCGCTTGAGGCCGAACGTGAAACCTCCGCGCGCCGGGCGCGCCGCCAGCCGCATCGCGATCAGCGCGAGGACGATCGAGACGGCATCGGTCAGCATGTGCGCCGCGTCCGAGATCAGGGCCAGGGACTGGGCCATCACACCGATGACCACCTCGACGGCCATGAACCCGCCGATCAGCGCGAGCGCGATCGCCAGCCAGCGGCGGTCCGCGTCCGGGTCGACCCCGTGACCGTGCCCGGCGTGGCCGTGGCCGTGGTCCTGCGCGTGGCCGTGCCCGTGGTCGGGCCCCAGGTCGTGGTCGTGCGCGTGGTCGTGCCCGGTCATGGCGTCCCCCGTTTGTTCGGTTCCGACGCGTGAAGTGAAGCGCACCTCGGCGAGATCGGCAAAGGCTGCAACGGGGACCGTTGTCATTCTCCATAAGACCCCTCTGACCTGCGGTGATGCTGCCCGCGCCGGGATCGGTCGATCGTGGGAAGATCTGTGCATGGTCCAGCGCCCCGGTGCGGACACCGCGCCCGAACTCGTCCTGGAGACCGCCGGGGGCTCGACCGAGATGAGCCCGCCCCGGACCTATCACGTCGGCCGGGACCCCCTCTGCGAGATCTGCCTCGACGACGTCCGCGTCTCCTGGCACCACGCGGTCCTGTGCCCCGACGGGGACCACTGGACCGTCCGGGACGAGGACAGCACCAACGGCACCTGGGCGGACGGCCACCGCATCCACGAATGGAGCATCGGCCCCGGCAGCGAGCTGCGCTTCGGCAGCGCCCTGGACGGCCCGCGCGCCGTCCTCTCCATCCGCACGCCCCCGCCCCCGCCCCCGCCCCTGACCGTCCCGTCCGCCGCCCCCGTCGCCCACCCGGAGCGCACCGGCACCTTCCGCCGGCCCACCACCGTCCGCCCGCTGGCCGCCCGTACCGCCCTGCGCATCGGCCGCGACCCCGCCAACGACCTCGTCGTCGACGACCTCGTCGTCTCCCGCCGGCACGCCGAACTGCGCGCCCTCGCCGACGGCACCTACGAGATCGCCGACCTCGGCAGCCACAACGGCACCTACCTCAACGGCACCCCCGTCGAACGGGCCCGGATCGCCGAGGGGGACATCGTCGGCATCGGCCACTCGGCCTTCTGCCTCGTCGGCGACCAGCTCCAGGAGTACGTCGACAGCGGCGAGGTCTCCCTCGACGTGCAGGACCTCGCCGTCGCCGTCGACCACGGCCGCAAGACGCTCCTCGACGACGTCTCCTTCCCCGTCGGCGGGAAATGCCTGCTCGCCGTCGTCGGACCCAGCGGCGCCGGCAAATCCACCCTGCTCGGCGCCCTGACCGGACTGCGCCCCGCCGACCACGGCACCGTCCTCTACGACGGCCGCGACCTCTACCGCGACTACGCCGAACTGCGCAGCCGCATCGGACTCGTCCCCCAGGACGACATCCTGCACGCCCAGCTCACCGTCCGCCGCGCCCTCACCTACGCCGCCGAACTGCGCTTCCCGCAGGACACCGCCAAGGCCGAACGCCAGGCCCGCGTGGACGAGGTGATCGGCGAACTCGGTCTCGGACAGCGCGCGGACCAGCCCATCCACAGCCTCTCGGGCGGCCAGCGCAAACGGGTCTCCGTCGCCCTGGAACTGCTGACCAAGCCGTCCCTGCTCTTCCTCGACGAACCCACCTCCGGCCTCGACCCCGGCATGGACCGCTCCGTCATGCACATGCTGCGCGGCCTCGCCGACGACGGCCGCACCGTCATCGTCGTCACCCACAGCGTGCTCAGCCTGGACGTGTGCGACCGGCTGCTGGTGCTCGCCCCCGGCGGCCGCGTCGCCTGGTACGGGCCGCCCGGCGAGACCCTCGGCTTCTTCGGCTTCGACCAGTGGCCCGAGGCCTTCGAGGCCTTCGAGAACGAGCGGGACCGCGACTGGGCCGGCCAGTACGCCGCCTCCCCCCAGTACCGCGCCTACGGAGCCGGAGCACCCCGGGGACCCCGCGGAGCCCCGGACGGACAGGCCGGCCAGGGCACGGCGGGCTTCGCCCCCGCGCCGCCCAAGGCGCAGAGCTGGGGTTCCCAGCTCTCCACCCTGGTCCGCCGCTACGCCGCCGCGCTCGGCGCCGACCGCACCTTCCTCGCCATCATGATCGCCCTGCCGTTCGTGATGGGCGCCATGGCCCGCGCCCTGGCCGGCAGCGCCCTCACCCAGGAGACGGCGATCAACGCCCTGCTCATCCTGTGCGTCGGCGGCGTCCTGACCGGAGCCGCCAACGCCGTCCGGGAGCTGGTCAAGGAACGGGTGATCTACCAGCGCGAACGCGCCGTCGGACTGTCGCGGTCCGCCTATCTGATGTCCAAGGTGGTGGTACTGGGCACGATCACCGTGGCCCAGGCCGTCGTCCTGACCCTCGTGGGCCTTTTCGGCGTGCGGCTCGTACCGCCGGGCGCCACCGGGGTGTTCCTGCCGCCGCTCGTCGAGATCACCCTCGCCGTCGCCCTGCTGTCCTTCACCGCGATGACGCTCGGCCTGCTCGTGTCCGCCCTGGTGAAGAAGGAGGAGGTCACCATGCCGCTGCTGGTCCTCCTCGCCATCGTCCAGGTCGTCTTCTGCGGGGCGCTGCTCCAGCTCGACGGAGTACCGGTGATCGAGCAGCTCGCCTGGTTCGTCCCCTCCCGCTGGGCGCTCGGCGCGATGGCCGGCACCATCGACCTCGCCCGGATCGTGCCCGGCCCGCTCACCGACGACCCCCTCTTCGCGCATTCCGCCGGGGTCTGGCTCCTCAACATGGGCATGCTGGTGGCCCTGTCCGTCCTGTTCGGCGTACTGGTCGCGCGGCTGCTGCGGCGGCACGAGCCCGCGATCATGCGGAAGTAGGCCCGGCCGATGACCACCCCGGACGGCCCCGGCGCCGTGTTCCGGCCCACGCACGTGGTCCCGCCCGACGGGCTGCCCGCCTGGGAGGCGCCCGACGCGACCCGGCCGACCACCGCCCTGGACGCCTTCCTCCCCGTACGCCTGCTGTCCCGGAGCGGGGAGTGGGGGGAGGTCCTGTGCGCCAACGGCTGGTCCGCCTGGGTCGACGGCCGGCTGCTGGTGGCCGTACCGCAGCCGCCGCCCACGGCCGGCCGGCCGGCCGCCCCGGCCGAGGACCCCGGGCCGCTGCTCGCCGAGGCTGCCGACGCCCTCGACCGCTACCGGCGGGCCGTCCACGACCTCGCCGCGGACCGGGCGGACACCGGCGTGTTCCGGGAGGCCGTACGGGGCCTGCGGGCCGGGATCGTCATCGACGGGGAGTCCGCGTGGCTCTACGACGCGGCCGAGGAGCGGTGGATGTACGCGGACGGGAGCCGCCTGGCCCCCTACGCGGTCGTCTCGGGACCGGGCGCCCCGCCCGCGCCGCAGCCCCGGGACCCGCAGCCCCGGGACCCGCAGCCCCGGGACTCGCAGCCCCGGGACTCGCAGCCCCGGGACTCCGGCCCCGCCCCGGGGGCCGGCACGGCGGAACCGGCCCACGAGCCCACCAGGGTCGTGGACCGGCCCCCGCCCGAACCGGGCGGGCGCTGATGGGAGCCGCCGACCCGCGGGCCGGGCGGGCGTCCGGATCCGCCGGCAGGCGGATCGCCGGCTACCTGCTGGAGGACGAGATCGGGCGCGGCGGCATGGCCGTCGTCTACCGGGCCCGGGACCTGCGGCTGGACCGCACGGTGGCGCTGAAGGTGCTGGCCCCCGAACTCGCCCGCAACGACACCTTCCGCCGGCGCTTCGCCCACGAGTCCAGGGTGGCGGCGGCCATCGACCACCCGCACATCGTGCCGGTGTTCGAGGCCGGTGAGGCGGACGGGCTGCTGTACATCGCCATGCGGTACGTCCCCGGGCAGGACCTGCGGGCCCTCCTCGACCGCACCGGGCCGCTGTCAGTGGCGGCGGCGGCCCGGATCGCGGGCCAGCTGGCCTCGGCACTCGACGCCGCCCACGCCCACGACCTGGTCCACCGGGACGTCAAACCCGGCAACGTCCTGGTCGCCGAGGGCACCGACGGCGAACACCCCGAGCACGTGTACCTGACCGACTTCGGCCTCACGAAGAAGTCCCTCTCGCTGACCGGGTTCACGACCGTCGGCCAGTTCGTCGGGACCCTGGACTACGTCGCCCCGGAGCAGATCTCCGGGAAGCCGGTGGACGGCCGCTGCGACGTGTACGGGCTGGGCTGCGTGGTCTACGAGATGCTCACCGGGGGCCCGCCGTTCCGCCGCGACGACGACCTCGCCCTGCTCTGGGCCCACCAGTACGACCCGCCGCCCCCAGCGTCCTCGCACCGCCCGGAACTGCCGCCCGCCGTGGACTCCGTACTCGCCAAGGCCCTCGCGAAGGCCCCCGAGGACCGCTGGGGGACCTGTCTGGCCTTCACCACCGCCCTCCGCGCCACGGCCGCCCGCCCACCCGCCGCCCCCGCCTGCCCGCCGCCCCCGCACTGGGCCCTGCCCGTGTTCCGCGGCCCCTCCGGGCGCCCGTAGCACCGCCCCGGCGGCAGGGCGGTCACGGCCTCAGGGTGACGCCGGGGCCTGCGTGCCCCGGCGGCGCCGGACGGGGCGGGACAGGAGGGCGCCGAGGAAGCCCGCCACGGCGCCCCAGAGGAGGGCGAGTCCGGTCGTCCGCCACAGGTGCGGGGTGAGTTCGGCGGTGCCGGCCAGCCCGGCCGCGTCGCCGATGCCCAGGAGGGACAGACCGAACCGGACCTCCACCCGGGCCAGCAGGCACACCGTCAGGGTGGCCAGGGCGAGCGCCACCGCCAGGTGCAGGGCGTGCCGGTGCGGCCGCACGTGCGCGGGGGAGCGTACGGCGGCCAGTACCCCGGTGCCGAGCAGCAGGACGGCCGCCACCGGGACCAGCCACCAGGCCCGCGGGTCGTGCTCCGCGAGCGAGGCCACGTCGACGGTCGACGGCTCGGAGCCGCGCAGGACCCGGTCCAGCACCTGAGGTACCGGCAGGCCGAACGGCCCCTCCACCCGGCCCTGCCACGCGCCGCCGAAGCCCAGGGTGAGGGCCGGCCAGGCCAGGTTGGGCAGGCCGAGCAGGAGCACGGCCAGGGTCCGGGCGGCGTGGCCCCGGGTGGCGGCCGTCACCAGGCCGACGACCAGGCCGAGCCCGACGTACGCGACGAGCAGCACGGCGGTGGCGTGGGCGGCCGGGCGCACCGCCGCGTGGAAGCGGACCAGCGCGGCCGGGAGCGGCGCGCGCCGCGAGACCAGCAGGGTGATCAGCAGCAGGCCCAGGATCCACAGGAGCCCGAAGAGGAGCGTGGCGGGCAGGTCGGCCCGGAAGCCCACCGTCGGCGCGGCGCCGAGCAGCTCGCCGAGGTCCCCGAGCGGTGAGTCGCCGGGGGAGAGCCCGAAGTCCTGGCGGGCCAGGAGGCCGTACAGGGTGAGCAGGAGCAGCCACAGGACGGTCAGCCGGGCGGCCCGCAACGGCAGTTCCCGGGGCGGGACCACCGCCCGGCCCCGCAGCGGACGCAGGAACAGGTAGCCCGTGGTGAGCGCACCGGCCAGGCTGACCGACAGGGGCATCACGGACAGGCTCACGTCAGCCCCGGCCAGCGGGCCCGCCTCGGCGGAGCCCTCGACCGCGCCGCCGGCGGCCATCACCACGACGGCGGCGAGCACCCGGGGGAACGCGCCCCCCGGCAGATCGCCCGCTCCCGCGCAGGCGAGCCCGGCCGCGGCCACCGCGGTCATCACCGCGAAGCCCGCCAAGGCGGCGACGAGCGCGTCGCGCCAGGCCCTGGGGGAGGCGTGCGCGGAGGCCCCGACGGAGGAACGGATCACCCGCTCACCGTGGCACCCCCGGCTTGCGGGCACCACCGGGAGCACGCACACAATGGTCCGCAGGAGTGTACGTATGCGCACGAATCCGTATCGGTAGGAGCTTTCGGCCATTCCGCCGCCCGGGGAGAAGAGCCCGTGACCACGCAGCCCTCCGGCGAACGGCCGCCGCAGCCCCACCAGCCGTCACCGCCGGACGCGTCCTCGTCCGTGCCCCCGTCCGGGCGCCCCACCGGGCCCCCTTCCGGGCCGCTCTCCGGCGGGGCGGCGCAGGGTCCCCCCGGGCCGCCGCCCCCGGCACCCCCCGTTGGGCCGCCCGGTGGACCCC
>NZ_JBGWAB010000153.1:0-17228 GCF_041862025.1 Streptomyces sp. AB3(2024) | reverse complement strand
GGGCGGCGGCCGCGTAGAGCGCGGCGAGGGCGGTGGCCGCCGGGCCGCGCGGGAGCCACGGGCACAGCGCTGCCGGTACGGCCGCGAGGGGCCAGAGCCGGGCCGCGCGGCGCAGCCGGACCGGGTCGATCAGGCGCAGGCCCAGGGGGACGGCGCAGACCGTCCCCAAGGCGACGATCAGGTTCACGAGGACGGTCAAGGTCCCCTCCTTTGAACGTGTTCAACCCGTGGTCGCGACCCTACGCTCTTCGTTGAACATGTTCAACACGATCTGACGGGCGCTCCGGTTGCGGTGTTGCGAGAGATGCGGCAGACAAGAGAAGAGCAACCGGGGCGAAAAGGGAGAGCAGCGTGAACGACGTGAATGACGTGCCCGCACCGACACACCGTCAGGCGCCGCGCCGTCACGTACCGGCCTGCGCGGCCCTCTTGGCGATCGTCGGCCTCCTCGCCGCCGGCTGCTCGGGTTCGGGCCCCGAACAGACCAAGGGCGCCGCCGCCGACCGGATGGAGCTCGCCCTCCAGCCCGTCGGCGCCCCCGGCCCCGACCCCTTCACCCCTTCGTCGGCCACCGCCGAGTCGGCGCCCGTCCAGCCGCCGCTGCCCAACGCGAGCGGCCGTGGCATCCGTACGGTCGGCGCCGCCACCCCCGGCCTGTACGGCGGGACGAACCGGCTCGGCAGCTGCGACGTCGAACGCCAGGTCACCCTCCTGACCTCGGACGACGCCAAGTCCCGCGCCTTCGCCGAGGTGGCCGGCGTCGAGCGGGAGAAGATCCCCGAGTTCCTGCGCGGGCTCACCCCGGTGGTCCTGCGCGCGGACACCCGGATCACCAACCACTCCTTCCGTGACGGCCGTGCCGACGGCTACCAGGCCGTCCTCCAGGCCGGCACGGCCGTCCTCGTCGACGCCCACGGCATGCCCCGCGTCCGCTGCGCCTGCGGGAACCCGCTGGCCGCCCCGCTCGGGGCGAAGGGGAGCCCGGTGCTCAAGGGCGACCAGTGGAACGGCTACCACGCCAACCAGGTCATCGTCATCGAGCCGACCGCCCAGGCGATCAACAGCCTGGTGATCGTGAACATCGCCGACAACACCTGGATCGAACGCAAGACGGGCGACGACGGTGCCCAGGACAAGGTCCCCCGGGTGCTGCCCCCCTACGACCCGGCCGAGGGCATCCCGAACGGACCCGCGACCCCGCCCGATCCCTCGGACCCCTGCGCCGGCGCGGACCCGAACAGCCTGGCCCGGACCACCCCGCCGAAGGCCCCGTCCACCCCGCCGTCGGCGCCCCCGCCCGGCACCCCTTCCGGGCCGCCGCCCTCCGGGACCCCGTCCGACCTCCCGGGCGCCCCGCCCGCCGGCCCTCCCGGGGAGCCGGCCGCCCCCACCGGCCCGCTCGCCGGGCCCCTGGACGAGACGGCGCCCCCGCTGGAGGAGACGGCGCCCCCGCTCGACCTGCCGGCCGGTCCCGTGAACGCCCCGGCGCCCCTCCTCGGCCCGTCGGCCGCGCCCTTGAACGAGACGGCGCCTCCCTTGAACGAGACGGCGCCTCCCTTGAACGAAACGGCGCCTCCCCTGAACGAAACGGCCCCGCCGCTGGACGAGACGGCGCCTCCCCTGGACCTGCCCGCCGGACCCCTCGACGAGACGGCCCCGCCCCTCGGCTCGCCCGCCGGGCCCCCGGGAATGCCCGCCGCCCCCGGGGACCCGGCGGACCCCGCCGCCCCCTCCGCGACCCCGTGCGTCCCGGGCCGGGCCGCCGACAGCGCCCCGAGCACGCCCGTCACCCCGCAGAAGCCCCGCGCCGACGTACCCGCCGACGTACCCGCCGACGTACCCGCCGACCGGCCCGGCGGAGGCGCCCTCCCGCCGGACCCGTTCCAGGACCTGTCCGCCCAGCCCGCCCAGCCCCCGGCCGACCCGGGAGCGCCCCTCTCCCCGGGCGACGCGCAGCCGCACGACCCGGCCGTGCCCGCCGATCCGGCCGACCCCTTCGGATTCCCGGACCAGCAGCAGGCGCCCACCGGCTCCGCCGCCAATCTGGAGAGCGCCTGACCGGCCCCTGTGTCATGGTGGACCGGTGTCGAGCACCGCATCTCCACCGGAGGACTGGCCCGCACAGCCGGACCGGTCGCTCTCACTGAACCGGATGGGCAGTTTCGACTGGGACCTGGTCACCGGGCTCATGCACCTGGACACGGCCGCCCTCGACGTCTTCGACACGACCTCCGACGCGTACGACGGGCGGCCCGAGTCACTGGGCCCCCGCGTCCCGCCCGCCGAGAGCGCCCGGCTGGACGCCCTCGTCTCCAGTGCCCTCAAGAGCGGGCTCGACAGCTACGGTGCCTACTTCCGCATCCGCTGCCGTGACGGCCGGCTCCGCTGGACCCACACCCAGGGTCGCGTCATGCGCGACGACGACGGCCGCCCGTACCGGATCATCGGCATCGTCCGCGACGCGACCGAGGAGCTCAGCCACTCGGCCGAGCGCCTCGGCCTCGACGACGAACGCCGCCGCCAGACCTCCGTGGTCGAGAGCACCACCGCCGCCCTCGCCCACGCCCGCACCGTCAAGGACGTCATCGACGCCCTCGGCGACGCCCACGGCCTGGAACGGCTCGGCTCCATGGGGATGGTCATGGGCCTCGTCGAGGCGGGCCGGATCCACCTGGTGGCCGAAGGGCCACCCGGGAGCTTCGTCCCCGGCACCCGCTACACGCGCATCGACGAGCAGTACCCGATGAGCGAGGTCGTGCGCTCGCTCCAGCCGCGCTTCCTCGACTCGGCGCAGGAGTTCGCCGAGGGCTACCCCGGCCTCTGGGCGCGGATCGCCTCGATGGACATCTCGGCCGCCGCCTACCTGCCGCTCATCGCCCAGGCACGGCCCATCGGCGCGATCGGCCTCCTCTACCAGGACAAGGACGGCTTCACCCAGGACGAACGCAACCTGCTGGTCGCGCTCGGCAGCAGCATCGCGCAGAGCCTCCAGCGCGCGATGCTGCTCGAACAGGAGCACGATCTCGCCGAAGGCCTCCAGCAGGCGATGCTGCCCCGTCGGATCCCCTCCGTCCCCGGAGCACAGATCGCCGTCCGCTACCGGTCCGCCCGGATGGGCCAGGACATCGGCGGGGACTGGTACGACGTCATCCCGCTGCCGGGAGGCCGCGTCGGCGCCGTCATCGGCGACGTCCAGGGACACGACACCCACGCGGCCGCCGTGATGGGACAACTGCGCATCGTGCTGCGCGCCTACGCCGCCGAAGGGCACTCCCCGGCCACCGTGATGGCCCGCGCCTCGGTCTTCCTGCACGAACTCGACACCGACCGCTTCGCCACCTGCACCTACGCGGAAGCCGACCTGACCACCGGGGTCCTGCAGATCGTGCGCGCCGGCCACATCGACCCGCTGCTGCGCACCCGGGACGGCGACTGCCGCCGGCTGCCGGTGGAGGGCGGGCTGCCGCTCGGGCTGTCCGCCGAGTTCGGCCGCCTGGAGTACCCGGTCGCCACGGTGGAACTGGATCCGGGAGAAACGCTCCTGATGTGCACCGACGGACTGGTGGAGCAGCCCGGCGCGGACCTGGACGACGGCATCCGCTTCCTCACCGACCTGGTGCGCGGCGGGCCGGGCGACCTCCAGCTGCTCGCCGACCGGCTGTGCGAGGTCGTCGACGACCGGGGCGACGACGACATGGCCCTGATCCTGCTCCGGCGCCGGGGCGAGGACGTCCCGCAGGGCGGCGGCCGGCTCCAGCAGCACGTGGCCCCCGGGGACCCCGAGGCCCTCGTCGCCGCCCGGCACATGATCGGCGCGGCCGTGCGGGCGTGGGGCGCGCGGGGCCGCGCCGACGAGATCGAACTGGTCGCCGACGAACTGATCGTGAACGCCCTGATGCACACGGACGGCCCCGCGATCGTGACCCTGCGCGTCCTGGCCGGCACCCAGCGGCGGCTGCGGGTGGAGGTGGAGGACCGCTCCAGCGCCCTCCCGCGCCGCCGCGAGGCCGGGGACTCGGGAGTCTCGGGACGGGGCCTGATGCTGGTCGACCGGCTGGCGGACGTCTGGGGAGTGGAGCCGCGCGGCAGCGGCAAGTGCGTCTGGTGCGAGTTCGTGGTGGACTGACCCCGGCTCGGCTTCGCTCGGCCCGGCGCCCGGCCCCGGCCCATCGGTTCGCGCTCCGCCCCGGGCGGGGGCAGGCTGGGAGGATGCCCGAGCTGCCGGAGGTCGAGGCCCTGCGGGGCTTCCTCGACGAACGCCTCGCCGGGCGGGTGGTGCGACGCGTCCTCCCGCTGGCCGTCAGCGTGCTCAAGACCTACGATCCCCCGCTCGGAGCCCTCGAAGGCCGACGGGCCGGACCCGTCGCCCGGTACGGCAAGTTCCTCGCCCTCGGCATCGGCGACCTCCACCTGGTCACCCACCTGGCCAGGGCCGGCTGGCTGCGCTGGCACGACACCCTGCCGGCCCGGCCGCCCGGTCCCGGCAAGGGGCCGCTCGCGCTCCGCGTCGAACTGGAGGACGGCGGCGGCTTCGACCTCACCGAGGCGGGCACCCAAAAGCGCCTCGCCGTGTACGTCGTGCGCGACCCCCGGGAGGTCCCGGGCATCGCCCGGCTCGGCCCCGACCCGCTCGCCGAGGGCTTCGACCGGGACTCCTTCGCCGCGCTCCTGGCGGGGGAGCGCCGTCAGATCAAGGGCGTGCTGCGTGACCAGAGCGTCATCGCGGGCATCGGCAACGCCTACAGCGACGAGATCCTGCACGCCGCCCGCGTCTCCCCCTTCAAACTGGCCGCCTCCTTCGACGAGGAGCAGGTCACCCACCTCCACCGGGCGGTCCAGGACACGCTCCGCACGGCCGTCGAGCGGGCGCACGGCGTGGCCGCCGGGCAGCTCAAGGCCGAGAAGAAGAGCGGGCTGCGGGTCCACGGCCGGGCGGGGGAGCCGTGCCCGGTGTGCGGGGACACCGTCCGCTCGGTGTCCTTCGCCGATTCCTCGCTCCAGTACTGCCCCACCTGCCAGACCGGCGGCAAGCCGCTCGCAGACCGCAGGCTCTCGCGTCTCCTCAAGTAGCCCGCCCGCTGCGTAGACTCCGGCACCATGGCTCAGGACCAGCAGCGGCCGCAGCCCCGGCGCGAGATCGTCACGGGGGTTCCCCGGGGCACGCGACGCAGGCCTCCGGCGCACACCCCGGCGCGCTCGGAGATATCAGAGCAGACCACCCTGGGCGCCACCTACGTACGGGCCCTGATGCGCAGCCAGCTCCGCGCCGGGCTGGTGGCCCTGGCCCTGCTGGCCCTGCTCCTCGGCCTGCTGCCGCTCGGCTTCCTGCTGCCCCGGACGGTCTCGGGCCCGGTGGTCTGGGTCGCGCTCGGGCTGGTGGCGTACCCGGTGATGTGGCTGATCGCCCGCTGGTACGTGGCCCGGGCGGAGCGCAACGAGGCCGCCTTCACCGGCCTGGTCACCGACCCGGCGGAACCCCCGCCCGGCAGGCGCCGGAGCCTGTAGCCCCCGGTACTGCCGCTCCGACTGCCGCTCCGGCCGCGATGCCCGGCCGGCCCGGGGGCGGAACACGCATGACGTCACGTACCGCACCATGGGCGGCGCAGCTGGGGGCCGCGCGGCGGCCGACCGGATCTCGCGGCGGGAGCGCGGGCTCGCCGCAGCCGATGTGGCCTGCAAGCCTGCCCGTGGAGCACGCGAAGGCCGTCGGCCAGGCCGTCCAGGAGCGCAAGGACCAGCTGAAGCGCGCTGCCGACGTGCTCGCCGCTACGGGCTGAGGCGGTCGGCCGGACGCCGCTCAGAACAGGTGCATCGCCAGGTGCCCCAGGGGCAGGCCCAGCTGCCATGCCGGGGTCCAGACGCGGGCGTTCTCGTCCAGGCCCGCCGAGGTGTCGCCGTGGCCGAGGCGGCCCGGGTCGAGGTTCGTGGCGAACAGCTCGGTGTGGTCCAGCCAGCGCCACGCCGCCCGCGCCAGTTCCAGGTCGGGGTCGTCGCCGCGGTCGCGCTCCCGGGCCTCCTCGCCGAGCGCGAGGAACCGGGTGTGGACCCAGTCGCGCCACGGGTGCCCGTGCGCCGTCAGCGAGAGCCACTCCTCCAGCTGCGAGACCACCCGGATCCCGGAGAGCTCACCGGCCGTGTCGGAGAGGTAGATCGTCAGCGCGAGCGTGTCCCGTCCGGCTCGGAACTCCAGTGTGCTCACCGGGATCAGGCGTCCCGTGCGCAGCAGCTCGTCGGCGATGTACTCCGCGTAGAGCCACGCCATGGGCACTGCCAGTCCGCCGTCACTGGTGCCGTTCAAACCCTCGGGCTGCACCGTTCCACCTTCTCCCGCGCGTTGAGCGTCCCGTCGTCACCCCGAGCCTTCACCGGCGGACTCGCGGAGCGGGGGATGTTTACTCAACTTGAACGGACTGGTGCCGATATCGATGCGGTCCGTGTCCGGTTCGTGTGCCCGGAGGGCGTTCCCTGAGTGTTTCTCCAGCGGTCCCCGAGCGTTCCGGTGCCCCGAGCCCCCGGCTCAGGCGCCCAGTCCGTATCCCTGGAGCCCTTTGCGCAGGGCACGCAGGGCGTAGTACGTACGGGATTTGACCGTTCCGGCCGGAATGCCGAGCTCCGCCGCCGCCTCCGCCACGGAGCGGTCCCGGAAGTAGACCTGCAGCAGTACGTCCCGGTGCTCCTGTCCCAGGCTGCCGACCGCCCGCCGGACATCGATCGCGGTGACCGAACCCGCCACCGCGTCCTCGGGCGCGGGCGCCTGCTCCAGCCCGTCGGGATCCACCTCCTGCGGCCGGGACAGCCGGGCCCGGCGCGCGTCGATCGCGAGCCGGCGCGCGACGGTGAAGAGCCAGGGCCGCATGGACTCGTGCCCGGTGTGGAGCACTTCCGGGTGCTGCCAGACCCGTACGAGGGTCTCCTGGACGAGGTCCTCGGCGCGCTGCGCGTCCCCGGCCGTCAGGCCGAGCAGGAAACCGAACAGGGCCCGCCCGTGTTCGCGCTGGAGTTCGGCGAGCGCCTCGGGTTCCGTGCGCGGGAGTGTGGGGGTGGGCGGCACGAGTGGCTCCTTCCGGTCCGCTGGGTTGTCCTCACCCTGACCTGCGGGGAGCCCCCCGGGAACCGTCCGGTGCCGCCGTTGCGCCCAAGCACCCGGGTCGTCCGGTGGGCGGGCGTGGCGGGCGACGAACGGTCGAACGGCACGCCGAACGGCCATCGGCCGTCGGGGTGGAAAAGCGCCGGCGGGCGGTGCCGGTCCTTGACGTGAGCAGCCTTCTCTTATGGATTTCGGATTATCCGACAGTCCTACAAATGAAGGCTGGGATAGATGACCACATGCACCCGGCAGGCCGCGGCCCTGCTGTCGGCCCTCCTCCTCTCCGCCGCCGCGGCCGGCTGCTCCACCGGCAGGGAACCGGCCCCCGCGCACCTCGGCTCCCGGCCCGCCGGAGCCCCGAAGGGCAGCACCGGGCCCAGCGCGCCCGGCGGCGCCAAGGGCTTCACCCTGGTCGCGAGCGGCGACGTGCTGCCGCACACCTCGATCATCCAGCGTGCGGCGGCCGACGCGGGCGGCGACGGGTACGACTTCCGGCCCATGTTCTCCGGCGTCAAACCGGTGGTCTCGGCGGCCGATCTGGCCCTGTGCCACATGGAGACCACCTACGGCGAGGACGGCGGACCCTTCAGCGGCTACCCCGCCTTCGTCTCCCCGCCCGCGGTGGCCGACGCGCTCAAGGACGCGGGCTACGACGGCTGCTCCACCGCCTCGAACCACACCCTCGACGACGGCGCCGACGGGCTGAAGCGCACCCTGGACCGCTTCGACAAGGTCGGCCTCGGCCACGCGGGCTCCGCGCGCACGGCCGCGGAGGCGGCCCGGACCACCTTCTACACCGCAGGTCCGGCCAAAGTCGCGCACCTCGCGTACACGTACGACACCAACGGCTACCCGATGCCCGACGGGCAGCCGTGGGCGGTCAACCTGATGGAGCCCGACAAGATCATCGCCGATGCCCGGCTCGCCCGGAAGGCGGGCGCGGACGTGGTCCTGGTCAGCCTGCACTGGGGCACGGAGTGGCAGACCGAACCGGACGAGACGCAGCTCTCGCTCGGCAAGACCCTGACCGCCTCGCAGACCGGCGGCCGCCCCGACGTGGACATGATCCTGGGCACGCACGCCCACATCCCGCAGGCCTACGAGAAGGCCGGCGGCACCTGGATCGTCTACGGGATGGGCGACCAGGTCGCCGGGGAGATGTTCAACCACTCCGGCGCGCGCGACATGCGCGGCAACTACGGTTCCATCGGCCGTTTCACCTTCGCCCCGCCCGCCGCGCCCGGCGGGCGCTGGCAGGTCACCAAGGCCGAGTTCATCCCCCAGATGATGGACCTCTCCAGCGGGCGGATCGTCAACCTCCCGGCCGCCCTCGCCGAGGAACCCGGACAGACCGAGTACGAGACCGCGCAGGAGGCCGTCACCGAGGCCGTCCTGAGCCGGGGCGCGGCCAAGGACGGCCTCACGCGCGCCCGCTGACGCGCCGGCCGCGGCGGCCGTCCGTACCGCCCGCCGCGTCCGCCCCGCCCGCGCCCCGCGTACCACCGGCGCGTCGGTGCCTCACGGCACCACCGTCACCGGCCACCGTCCCGCCTTGACCAGCCGCACCGCCACCGAGCCGACGATGCGGTGGCCGGCCCGTTCCGACGCGCCGACCACCACCGCGTCCGCCTTCAGTTCCTCTGCGGCGCCCACGAGCCCGTGGTACGGGTCGCCGCGGAAGGTGTGGAACTGCCAGCGGACCTCGAAGATCCCCTTGAGACGCTCCGCGGAGGCGCGGACCTCGGCGATGATGCCCTCCGCGATCTCCCCGGTCGCCTCCCCCACCGGTACCCCGAGCGAGGCGCCGGCGGCCATCACCGGCTGGACGTAGACCAGCGCCAGCAGCGCGTTCTGCCGCCGGGCCAGCCCCGCCGCGTAGGCCGCGGCCCGGAGCGAGGACTCCGATCCGTCGATCCCGGCCAGGATCACCTTCGGACCGTCCGTACCGCGCTCGAAACCCGTGTTCACATGCTCCGTCACCCTCCCGAGACTATGCGGTTCGGCGCGCGGACCGGCGCGCTCCTCCCTACAGTGCCAAGCATGAGTGCCACGCTGGAGGAGCCGCGGGGGACCCGCAACCGCTTCCTGAACCGGGTCCCGGACGCCTTCGGGGCGTTCTTCGGAACGCTCGGGCTGCTCTGCGCGCTGCTGGCGCTCTCCCCGACGCTGCGCAGGCTGCTGCGGGCCGTGGTCGAATTCTTCGACGACTTCGTGGTGCCGGTCAGCGCGAACCTCGCGTACGCCGTCTTCCTCTTCCTCCTGGCCGCCGCCCTCGGCATGCGCAAGAAGATCGCCTGGTGGATCGTCGTCACCTATCTGGCCCTGCTGGTCCTCGTCGACGTACTGATCATCGCGGACGGGGAACTGTGGATCGGCGGCCCCTCGATGGCCCTCGCGGTCGCGGCCTTCGTGATCCTGATCGCCTCCCGCAAAGAGTTCTACGCCGCCTCCCGCCCCGGCGCCGTCTGGCGGGCCATGCTGGTGCTGGGCCTCGGGATGCTCGCCGCCGTGCTCCTCGGCTGGGCCCTGGTCGCCCTCTTCCCCGGCACCCTGCCCAAGGGGCAGTGGCTGGACTGGGCCGCCAAGCAGGTCTTCGGCGGCCTCTTCTCCGCCCGGCAGTTCGACGGGCACCCGCCCCGCCCCCTGTACTTCCTGCTCGGCCTCTTCGGGGCCCTCGCCCTGCTGAACGCCGCCGCCACCCTCTTCCGCTCCCAGCGGCTGACGGCGGCCCTGCACGGGGACGAGGAGCCGCGCATCCGCGCCCTGCTCGGCGCGTACGGGCGGGCCGACTCCCTCGGCTACTTCGCCACCCGGCGCGACAAGGCCGTCGTCTTCGCCCCGAACGGGAAGGCCGCCGTCACCTACCGCGTCGAGGCCGGTGTCTGCCTCGCCAGCGGCGACCCGGTCGGCGACCCCGCCGCCTGGACCCCCGCCATCGACGCCTGGCTGGGCGTGGCCCGCCGCTACGGCTGGCAGCCCGCCGTCATGGGCGCCTCCGAGGACGGCGCGACCGCGTACGCCCGCTCCGGGCTCAGCGCCCTCCAGCTCGGTGACGAGGCGATCCTGCACGTCGCCCACTTCGACCTCGACGGCCGGGAGATGCGGGTCACCCGGCAGGCCGTCAACCGGGTCCGGCGCACCGGGGCCACCACCGTCATCCGCCGCCACTCGGCCCTCTCCGAGGACGAGATGCAGATGATCGTGGACAGTGCCGACAAATGGCGCGACACCGAGACCGAACGCGGCTTCTCCATGGCCCTGGACCGGCTCGGCGACCAGGAGGACGGAGACTGCCTGCTCGTCGAGGCCTTCGACGGCCAGGGCGAGCTGATCGCCCTGCTGTCCTTCGTCCCCTGGGGCAAGGACGGCATCTCCCTCGACCTGATGCGCCGCGACCGCGCCGCCCCCAACGGGGTGATGGAGTTCATGGTCGCCGAGCTGTGCGCCGCCGCCCCGGGGCTGGGCGTGCGGCGGATCTCGCTCAACTTCGCCGTGTTCCGCTCCGCCTTCGAGGAGGGCGGCCGGATCGGCGCCGGCCCCGTCCTGAAGATGTGGCGCAGGCTGCTGCTCTTCTTTTCCCGCTGGTGGCAGCTGGAGGCCCTGTACCGCTCCAACGTGAAGTACGGGCCCGAATGGTTCCCCCGCTTCCTGTGCTACCAGGACGCCGGCTCGCTCGCCCGGGTCAGCCTCGCCTCCGGCATCGCCGAGGGCTTCGTCTCCGTACCGAGCCTGCGCACCCTGTGGGGCAACGGCCACCCCAGGGGCCTCATCGCCCCCGTCAACACCGCCGGGCTGCCCTCCATCGACTCCCTGGGCCTGGACCTCGTGGGGGAGGAGGGGGAAGGGGCGCGCGAGGAGCGGCTGCCCGACCAGGTGCGCGTCCGGCACGCCAAGCTCGAACGGATCCGGGCCGCGGGCACCGACCCGTACCCGGTCGGCATCCGGCAGCGGACGCACACCGTCGCCGCGCTCAAGGCCGCCCACCCCGGCTACCCGCCCGGCAGCCGCACCGGTGAACAGGTGACCCTCGCCGGACGGGTGATGGTGGTGCGCGACCTCGGCGGGGTGGTCTTCGCCGTACTGCGCGACTGGACCGGCGACACCCAGCTGATGTTCACCCGGGACGAGAGCGGGCCCGACGTCCTGGAGTCCTTCACCTCCCAGGCCGACTTCGGCGACCACGTGGTCGCGAGCGGAGAGGTCGGCTCCAGCCGCGGCGGCGAACTGTCCGTGGTGGTCGGCTCCTGGCAGCTCACCGGCAAGTGCCTGCGCCCGCTCCCCGACAAGCGCAAGGGCCTCGCGGACCCGGAGGCCCGCGTCCGGCGGCGCTACCTCGACCTGGTCGCCAGCCCCGGCGCGCGGGACGTGGTGCGCGCCCGCTCCAGCGCCGTGCAGGCCCTGCGCCAGGGGCTGCTGGACCGGGGTTACCTGGAGGTCGAGACCCCGATGCTCCAGCAGATCCACGGCGGGGCCAACGCCCGGCCCTTCCGCACCCACATCAACGCCTACGACCTGGACCTGTACCTGCGCATCGCGCCCGAGCTGTACCTCAAGCGGCTGTGCGTGGGCGGCATGGAGAAGGTCTTCGAGATGGGCCGCACCTTCCGCAACGAGGGGGTCTCCTACAAGCACAACCCCGAGTTCACGATGCTGGAGGCCTACCAGGCTTTTGCCGACTACGACGTGATGCTCGACCTCACCCGCGAGCTCATCCAGGGCGCCGCCACCGCCGCCTTCGGCTCGCCGGTCGCCCACAAGGCCGACGCGGACGGCAGGCTCGTCGTCCACGACATCTCCGGCACCTGGCCGGTCAAGACGATGTACGGGGCGATCGGCGAAGCCCTCGGCGAAGAGGTCGACGCCGACACCGAGGAGCCGGTCCTGCGCAGGCTGTGCGACCGCGCCGGCGTCCCGCACGGACCGGAGGACACCCGGGGCGACGTGGTCCTGGAGATGTACGAGCGGCTCGTGGAGGAGCGCACGAAACTCCCCACCTTCTACAAGGACTTCCCGACCGACGTCTCCCCGCTCACCCGCCAGCACCGCAAGGACCCGCGGCTGGCGGAACGCTGGGACCTGGTGGCCTTCGGCACCGAACTGGGCACCGCCTACTCGGAACTGACCGACCCCGTCGAGCAGCGCCGCCGCCTGACCGCCCAGTCGCTGCTCGCGGCGGGAGGGGATCCGGAGGCGATGGAGCTCGACAACGACTTCCTCGACGCACTGGAGTACGCGATGCCGCCCACCGGCGGCCTGGGCATCGGGGTCGACCGGCTGGTCATGTTCCTCACGGGTCTGACGATCCGCGAGACGCTGCCGTTCCCCCTGGTGCGCCGGAGCTGACCGGCGGGGTGGCTGGTCCGAGCGGGTGAGGGGGGCGGGGCGCGTCCGCGCCTCTCGACTTCTTCGGCGATGTCGTTGATACGTAGTAATAATGAAAAACGACGAGCCGACAGTAGGGCGACGCGTGCTCCTGCGTACCGCCGTCTTCCTCGGAGTCGCCGCCGCCTCCGCGATGCTCACGGGCGGCGAGACCGACACCCCGGCGCCGCGGTCGCCCGCCGGACCCGCCCCGGCCGCCGGACCGGGCGCGGCGGGTGCCGCCGGCCCGCGCGGACTGGGCACGGGCCTCCCCGAGAAGTCCTACCGACTGCGGCCGATGACCGCCGAATCCCCCGTCCGGCCGCCCGCGGCGAAGCCCGCCGTCCGGACCCGGCCCATCCTGGAACTGCCCGAGCAGGAGCGGTCCGGCAGGGCGATGGTCCTCACCTTCGACGACGGCCCGGACCCCCGCTACACCCCGGCCATCCTCGACACCCTCTCCCGCCACGGGGTCCGCGCGATGTTCTTCGTGTGCGGGGAGATGGCCACCGACAACCGCGACCTGCTGCGCCGGATGGCCTCCGAGGGACACGTCATCGGCAACCACACCTGGACGCACCCGCTGATCCCCTCGCTGGGGCGCGGCGCCCTGGAGTCGGAGATCGGGCGCACGAGCGAGGTGGTCCAGAGCTGCGTGGGGGAGGCCCCGGTGTGGTTCCGGGCGCCGTACGGGGCCTGGAACCGGGCCGCCTTCGAGATCGGCGCCGACCTGGGGATGGAGCCCATGGCCTGGACCGTGGACACCCTCGACTGGAAGGAACCCGGTACCGGCGCCATCGTCTCCCGCGCGCTGGACGGAGCCGCGCCCGGGGCGATCGTGCTCAACCACGACGCCGGCGGAAACCGCTCGCAGAGCGTCCAGGCCCTCGCGACGTACCTGCCCCAACTCCTCGCCCGGGGCTACCGCATGACACTGCCGACACTGCCGACACTGCCGACACTGCCGACACTGCCGCCCCGCTGACGGCCGCGCCGGCGCCGGTGCCTCCCGCCGCCCCGGTCCGCCGGAGCGGCGGACCGGGGCGGGGCGGAGGCGGCGGAGGGGGCGGACGAACGATTCCTCAGCGGGTCTCGACCATGCGGGCGAAGACGACCACGTTGCCGTCGTAGCCCTTGGCCTTCGAGTAGCCGCCACCACAGGTGATCACCCGCAGCTCCGGGTGCCCGGTGTCCCCGTAGACGCGGGCTCCGGGGAAGGCGTCCTTGGCGAACACCTCGACCCCGTACACCTCGAACACGGCCGTGCGGCCGTCGTAGCGCTCCACCTCGATGCGGTGGCCCGGCTTGAGCGAGCCCAGGCCGTAGAAGACCGCCGGGCCCTGCGCGTTGTCCACGTGGCCCACGATCACGGCGGAGCCCTGCTGGCCCGGCGAGATGCCGTTGAGGTACCAGCCCGCCAGGTTGCGGTCCTGCGGCGGCGGGGCGTCGATCCAGCCCTGCGCGTCCAGGCCGACCGTCATCACCGGCGCGTCCACGTTGATCGTCGGAATCCGGATGCGTTGCACCGACGAGTGCTCCAGCACCTCCATGTCCGACGGCGGTGCCGGCGGACGCGCCGGCAGCTGGTCGGTGTGCACCGCGACGGCCGCCGCCGCCGTCGGCTGCGGCGGTCCGTCCTCGACGTTCGCGCCGTTCCGCATCATGGCGAGGCCGCTGAGCATGACCAGCGCGAGTACGCCCCAGGGGGAGCGCCTTCTCGGTCTCTGCTCGCTCTCGTCCTCGGTCATGGCTCTCCCTTCCCGACGCGGGGGTCCCGACCCGCGTTCCAGTCCCTCCCCGGTACGCCCTTCTTCCCGCACGCTAAGGCCACGTCGGCGAGACGGCGATCGGGGAGGGGCGAACGGGTGGTGCGGCCGTAAGGGGTGCGCCCATCCAGGTAATCGTCACATAAATGCCTGACGGCTCGTGACCTGCGGATCCGTCAGATGATCGGACCGCACTTCGGCGTGTCGCTCAACCGGGCGGCCCAAAGGCGGAAATGCGCTGGTTGCGTGCCGCCCCGAGGGTTCGTGATGGGAGGCGTTCTCGTCGATCTGCCCGGGCCACCGCTCCCGGGGCGCTTCCCGTTGGAGGTTCCACCATGCGTGCTTTCCGCGCTCTCACCGTGACCGCGGCCGCCTGTGCCGCGATCGGGCTCAGTGCCACGTTCGCCGCCGCGAACCCCCCGCAGGGTGGCGGGAACGGGCCCAGCAACGTGACGGTCAACCCGTACTCCGTACACCAGGGCGCCTCGATGCAGGTCAGCGCGGCCGGCTGCGGCCACGGCGGTACGGTCTGGTCGCACGGCAACTTTCCGCAGACCAACCTGTCGGCCGGCTCCATCGGCTTCGCCACCGTCCGGATCTTCAACCACGCCTCGCCCGGACACCACACCCTCTCGGTCAAGTGCCACGACAACAGCCTGGTCGCCACGCACCGCTTCACGATCCTGGAGGGCCGCGGAGCCGAGGGCGGCATCGGCGGCTCCTTCGGCCCGTCCACCGCCGAGACGGCCATCGGAGCGGGCCTCGTCGGGATCGCCGCGCTCGGCGCGGGCGTGCACGTGATCCGGCGCCGCCGCCCGGTCGGCTCGCGGGCCTGAAGTCCGCCGCACCGGACGTCTCCCGCGTCGCCTGACGTCCGCGGGGCCGGTACGTGTGCCGCGCCCGTCGACCGCCGGTCGCCCCGGGTCCCCCTCAGGACCGGAGGCGACCGGCGGTCGCCGGGGGTGCCGGGCCCGCGGAAGGGTCAGTGGTGGCGCGTGGTGCCGCGTCGGCGCAGGGCGTACGCCACCCCTCCCGCGGCGGCGAGGAACAGCACGGCTCCCGCGCCGAGTTCCAGGGGATCCGTCCCGGCCACGCTGCCGCCGAGCCCGCCGCGCACTCCGAGCGAGGCGGCAGTGGTGGTGGCACCGCGAGGGGCGGTGGCCTTCGTGGTGTGAGGGGCCGGGGGAGCAGTTGTGACGCGCGGCACCGGGGGAGCAGTTGTGATGCGCGGGGCGACAGCGGCCGCGGGGCGCGAGGGCGTGGGCGCCGGGGCGGTGGTGGTGCGCGTACTCGGGCTGGGCCGAGGGGCGCTGGTGGAGCTGGTGCTGGGCTTCGTCGTGCCCCCGGCGATGACGAGGTCGGCGGAGCCGTTCTCCCCGTTGCAGGTGAAGGTGACGGAGTAGAGGGCTCCGCGCCTGGCGTCACGGTCCACCGTGATCCGGGCGGTCTGTCCCCGCGCGATGCTCACGGTGTCGAAGACCCCGGAGGAGGCGGTGGCGTACGCGGCACCGCAGCCGCTGACGGAGAGCACCGCCTGCCCGCCGGGTGCGACCGTCGACGGGGTGATGGCGAAGCCGAAGGAGGTGACGGGCGCCGCCTCGGCCGCGAGGGCGGCGGGCGCGCCGGATGCGCAGAGCGCGAGTACGGCCCCTGTGGCGCCGGCGCTCAGCAGGGCGATGGCGGAGCTGCGTATCGCGCCCATGGCGGTCCTCCGGATTCCCCGAGGAGCAGTCGCGCAGCGTTTCCGCACGTGGGGGGTCGTGCACCTCGATGTCCGCCACGCTAGGTGCGGGCCCGGTGAGCCGCGATCAGGAACGGGCGAATGGGGCACGGCCGTAGGCCGAACCGGGGACGGGAACCCCGCCGACGGTTCGGCCCGGCGCGTGGCCGCGGTGGGCCCGCGCCGGGCCGGCCCGGTGGGCGTGCCTAGTCCTTCAGCCCCAGGTGCGGGAACTGTGCGAAGAAGGGCTCGGCGGTGGCCGCGATCCCCCGGCCGAAGGGGGCGTCGAAGTCCCAGATCAGGAAGAGCAGGAAGGCGATCAGCGCGCTGAACAGGCCCGCCAGCAGCAACTCGCGGAAGGAACGGCGGATCTGGAGGGTGAAGATCAGTCCGACCGTCACCAGGGCTCCGGCGATCAGTCCGAACCAGACCACCCCCGGCATGGTGGCCCCGGCGCTCTGGCCGCGTGCGTTGCGGGCGTCGTCGACCGCCCCCACCTGGTCCACCAGGGGCTGGTACGCCTGTCCCTCGTGGTCGGTCTGCGGTTCGTAGTCCGTCACGTCCCGGCGCACGCGTTCGAGCAGTTCGCCGCTCCGGTCGGTGAGGGTGCCCTGGTCGGCCATCCGCTGCCATTCCGTGTCGACCACGTACGTCACGTACGCGTCGACGTCGGCGCGGATCTTCTTGCGCACGGGTTCCGGGTAGACCTGTGAGCGGACGCTGATCTCGTGCAGGGCCTGGGCCTCCTGGCGCACGTACTCCTGGGCGGCCCCGCGGCCCTCCCAGACGCCCGCGATCGCCAGGCCCAGCACGATCGCGTAGATCACCCCGATCATCATCGTCATGTACTCGATGACGTCCGGGGTCTCGTTGGGATCGTCGTCCTCGCCGATCCTGCGGTGCTGGAAGAAGACGATGGCCAGGACCACGGCGCAGGCCGCTGCCATCGCGAGGGACAGGACGAGCCATTCCGACAAGATGACTCCCATTCGGTGAATCGGCGGATCGCGCCGGGCGGTCGGTTCGTGTGCGGTCCGGAGGGGGACGGCCTAGCGCGGGCGCAGCGCGACGATCGCGAGCACGGCGGGGGCCGCGGTCATGAGGGTGAAGGTCACCGGCGAGATGTGGTGCTCGGCCGGCTTGCGGACGGTGGACTGGTACGCGGGGCGGGCCACGTGCTTTTTCGGCGCGGGCGTCGGCGTCGCTGCGGGCGTGGGCGTGGGCGTGGGCCGGGGGGCCGGCGGGGGCGGTGCGGGAGCCCGGTACGCCCGGGGCGGCGGCGCGGGCGGGGGGG
>NZ_JBGWAB010000152.1:0-17274 GCF_041862025.1 Streptomyces sp. AB3(2024) | reverse complement strand
CGATCTGCCCGCGGGCGCGAGGGCCGCGGCCCGGTCGAGGGCGGCGCGGGCCCCGGGCCGCACGGCGAAGGCGCCGGTCACGGCGCAGGCGTCGAAGCGCGGGTCGGTCAGCGCGAGGCGCAGCGCGTGCGGGTGCCCGACGAAGGCGCTGTCGACGACGGCCACCCGCTGGTCGGCCGGTACGTCGGCCAGCGCGGCGGCGGTGCCTTCGGGACCGGCGACCGGGCGGACGTCGAACCCGAGCGAGCGGAGCTCGTCTTCAAGCGGTGATCCGGGGACCGGCAGGCCGGTGAGGATGACGGTCGACAGACGGACTCACTCCTTGCAGCAAACTTCTCGACGGGGCGCCCGGTGGGGCGGCGCGGCACGTCGGCAGAGGCTATCGGATGAATGGAACGCCGTATTCATCAGGCTTTCGGGCCCCCTCAGGGGGCTTTGGCCTCGGATGTTAGGGTGGTCGACGGCGTGTACGAACCCCGTGAGCACGTCCCGGAACGAGGAAAGAGGTGGATTGATGACCGTCGCAGTGGTCGCTGCCGAGCACGGCGAACTCCGGTACGTCCCCGTTTCCTCCCTCCGGGCTTCCGGCCGGGCCTGAGCACACCGTTCGGTCCCGTCGGCCGGAGCCCCCTGTCCAAGGGCTCACGTTGACCGACCACACCGACCACACCCACGCCTCCGGCAGCTCCGCCGCCACCGGCTCCCCCTCCGCCGCCTCCGGTCCCGACGGGGCCTTCCTCGCGGCCTTCATGGAGCTGCACCACGGCCTGCCCCGACAGTCCCCCGGCTCCGACGGGACCACCCGCCACCTGCTGTCCCTGTGCGGACCGCTGCCCGAGCGGCCGCGCGTCCTGGACCTGGGCTGTGGTCCCGGCCGCAGCGCGCTGCTGCTCGCCGCCGAGGCGGGCGGGCCCGCCGGGGCCGGCCTCGCCGAGGTGACCGCCGTCGACCTCCACGAACCGTTCCTCGCCGAACTGCGCGCCGCCGCGGCGGCCCGCGGCCTCGGCGGCCGTGTCGAGGCGGTCCGGGCGGACATGGACGCGCTCCCGTACGAGGACGGCTCCTTCGACCTCGTGTGGGCCGAGGGCTCCGCCTACTGCATCGGCTTCGACCGGGCGCTCGCCGAGTGGAAGCGGCTGCTGGCACCCGGCGGCACCCTGGTGCTGACCGAGTGCGAGTGGACCGCCGAGGAACCTTCCGCCGGAGCGCGGGCCTTCTGGGACCCGCAGTGCGCGCTGCGCTCCACCGCCCGCAACACCGCCGCCGCCCAGGCGGCCGGGTACCGGGTGCTGGGCACCCTCCTCCAGCCGGACTCCGACTGGGCCGAGTACTACGGTCCGCTCGCCGACCGGGCCGGGGCCGCGCGGGCCTCGACCCCGGCGGCCGAGGCGGCCCTCGCCGCCACGCGCGAGGAGATCGCCGTACGGGAGCGGCACGGTCACGAGTACGGCTACCGGGGCTACGTCCTGGCCCCGGTGACCGCCGGGGACGGGGACCACTGGCCGGCCCGTCCGGAGACCGCGGCGCAGGCGGCGGCCGTGCGGGCCGTCAACCTGGCGGCCTTCGACACCCCGCTGGAGGCTGATCTCGTGGACGCGCTGCGCGCCGACGCCGCCTGGCTGCCGGGGCTCTCCTACGTGGCCGGGCGTCCCGACGGCTCGGTGGCGGCGCACGCGCTGCTGACCCGGTGCACGGTGGACGGCGTACCCGCGCTGGCGCTCGCGCCGGTGGCCACCGATCCCCCGGCGCAGCGGTCGGGCGCCGGCAGCGCGGTCGTCCGGGCCCTGCTCGCGGCGGCCGGGGAGCGGGGAGAAACGCTGGTCCTGGTCCTCGGGCATCCCGCGTACTACGCGCGGTTCGGGTTCGCGCCGGCCTCGCTCTTCGGGATCCGGGCCCCCTTCGAGGTGCCCGACGAGGCGATGATGGCGCTCGTCCTCGACGGTTCGGTCCCGGTGCCGAAGGGAACCATCGGCTACCCGGCCCCGTTCGGGATCTGACGGCGCGGTCCACCCGTCCGCCCCCCGTCGCGTGCCTAGCACGGTGCGGGGGACGGACATGCGCTGATCTCCGAAGTGGGGACAAGACTCTTTTGTACGGCAGACTGAAGGCCGGAGTCCGAAGCGAAGGATGGGTATGCCGACCACACCAGCCACCGACGCCAACAGCGCGTCCGCCGGCACCGGAACTCAGGAATCGATCATGCTCGAACTGGTCGACGAGTCCGGCAACACCATCGGCACGGCGGAGAAGCTCTCCGCCCATCAGGCGCCCGGCCTGTTGCACCGGGCGTTCTCCGTGTTCCTCTTCGACGAGCGGGGCCGGCTGCTGCTCCAGCAGCGCGCCCTCGGGAAGTACCACTCCCCCGGCGTCTGGTCGAACACCTGTTGCGGTCACCCCTACCCCGGCGAGTCCCCGTTCGCGGCGGCGGCCCGGCGGACCCACGAGGAGCTGGGGCTGTCGCCCTCGCTGCTCGCCGAGGCGGGGACGGTGCGCTACAACCACCCGGACCCCGCGTCCGGGCTGGTCGAGCAGGAGTACAACCACCTGTTCGTGGGACTGGCGCAGGCGGCGCCGGATCCGGATCCGGAGGAGGTCGGCGACACGGCCTTCGTCACGGCCGAGGAGCTGGCGAAGCGGCATGCCGAGGTGCCGTTCTCGGCCTGGTTCATGACGGTCCTGGACGCGGCGCGGCCCGCGATCCGCGAGCTCACGGGCGACGCGGCGGGCTGGTAGCCGCGACTCCCTCCGGTCGGGCTCCCGTACCGGCTCCGGCTCTTTCGGGGCGTGCTCGTCCAGGGCGCGCCCGCTCAGAGCTCGGGGGCCGGCGCGGTGAGCGGCAGGGCGGCCCAGATCACCTTGCCGCCGGTCGAGGTGTGCTCGACGTCGCAGACCCCGCTGGCCTCCCGCGTGACCTCGCGGACCAGCAGGAGGCCCCGGCCGCCGGTCTGGCCGAAGTCGGCCTCCAGCGCCTTGGGCCGGTACGGGTGGTTGTCCTCGACGGCCACCCGTACCCATTCCCGGCCCACCGCCACCTCGACGGCGACCTCCGGGGAGAGCAGGGCCGCGTGCCGGACCGAGTTCGTCACCAGTTCGGAGACGATCAGCAGCAGGGAGTACACCAGGTCCTGCGGGGCCGGCACCCCCTGGCGGCCGAGCAGGTCGCGCACCGCGCGGCGGGCCTGCGGAACGGATTCTTCTACCGCCGGAGCGGTGAAGCGCCACACCCCCTCGTATGCGAGGGGGTCCGCCGGAGCCGGCGCCTCCCCCTCCCTGGCTGGCGGGACGCTCCCGCTGTCGTTCATCTTCCGGCCCCCGTCTTCGCGCTCGATCGTCTCCACGTGCCAAGAGTGGGGACGCGACCGGTCCGGACCTCGTCGCTGACCAGAAGTCAGCGCCTATCGGACACTTTTTGACCGGTGGCGTATGACAGAGTCAGTTGTTCGACCGTTCTTGATCCGGCGCGGAGTCCTGCGCGGCCGTCTCCCGCGCCCCGTCCACCGTGCCCGGTCCGTGGCCCCTCGTCCTCCCTGACCAGGCCGAGAACGCGCCGCGCGCCCGTCACGCCCGGGGACGGACTCCCCTTGATCGCGGCATCGGCCGACCCGGATAGCATCCGGCGCATGGACGCAGCCCTCCGCACCACCGTCGCCGACGGCGTGGCCACCGTCGTCATCTCGCATCCGGCCAAGCGCAACGCCATGACCGCCGCGATGTGGCGGGCCCTGCCGCAGCTGCTGCCGCGGCTCGCGGCGGACCCGGACGTCCGGGTCCTGGTGCTGACCGGGGACGGTCCGACCTTCTGCGCGGGCGCCGACATCTCCTCCCTCACGGGGGACGACGATCCGCAGGCCCTGTCGGTCGCCGCGGAGGAGGCCCTGGCCGCCTTCCCGAAGCCGACCATGGCGGCGGTCCGGGGCTTCTGCGTGGGCGGCGGCAGCCAGCTGGCGGCCGCGTGTGACCTGCGGTTCGCCGAGGAGGGCGCCTCCTTCGGGGTGACCCCGGCGAAGCTGGGGATCGTCTACCCGGCCTCCTCGACCCGGCGGCTAGCCTCGGTGGTCGGCCCGGCCTGGGCCAAGTACCTGCTGTTCTCGGCGGAGTTGATCGGCGCGGAGCAGGCACTGCGGGCCGGGTTCCTGCACGAGCTGCTGCCGGCCGGGCAACTGGACAAGCGGATGGCCGAGTTCACCAGGATCCTCACCGCCCGCTCGTGGCTGACGCAGGCGGCGGCGAAGGAGTTCGCGGACGGCCGCACCGACCGGGACGCGTACTGGGCGGAGCGGGCGGCGGCGAGCGGCGACACCGCGGAGGGTGTCGCCGCCTTCCTGGAGCGGCGGGCACCGCACTTCGCCCGGCCGTCGGCGGACTACTAGCTAGCGCGCGGCGCCGCGCAGCCGGGCGACGATCTCGGCCGGGGCCTTGTCCGGGGACCCGGCGTCGTAGGGCGGCTGCGGGTCGTACTCGCACATCAGCTGCACGGTCTGGGCGTACTCGTCCCCGGCGATCCGGCCGAGCAGGCCGAGGCCCATGTCGATGCCGGAGGACACCCCGGCGGCCGTGACGTACTTCCCGTCGTAGACCACCCGCTCGCCGGTGGGCCGGGCGCCGAAGGAGGGCAGCCGGTCGAGGTAGAGCCAGTGCGAGGTGGCCCGGCGCCCGTCGAGCAGCCCGGCGGCGGCGAGCAGGAGCGAGCCGGTGCAGACGGACGTGGTCCAGGTGGTGGTGGCGTCGACGGCGCGCAGCCAGTCGAGGACGGCGGGGTTCTTCATCTCCTCCTCGGGGTGCGGACCGCCGGGCACGACGACGACGTCGGGCCGGGTGACCTCGTCGAGCGCCTTGTCGGCGACGAGCGCGAGCGACCCGTTGTCGGTGCGTACGGGTCCGGGCCGCTCGGAGACGAACACGGTCTCGGCGCCCTGGAGCCGGCCGAGGGTGTCGAAGGGCCCGATGGCGTCGAGGGCGGTGAACCGGTCGTAGAGCAGTACGGCGATCTGCATGGCTCCTCCGGAGCGGTAGATGATCGGCCCCGCCGGGAAACCCCTGCGGGAACCACCCCCGGGCAGCGCCCGGGGGGACGGAGCCGCACCCGGGATGACCGGGCACGGCCAGGATGAACGGACACGACCCGTCCGGCCGGGTACCGCCCGGGGCGGTCGGGTACGGCCCAGGGTGGTCGGGTACCGCCCCGGGTAGTCGGGCACCGCCCCGCACGGCCGGGTACCGCCCCGCACGGCCGGGCGCGGCGGAGCCGGTCGGGGTTGCCCGGGGGCGGTTCCGGGTGGTCGACCGCCCGACCGGGGAGGGGCGGGGCGGGCGAGCTCCGGGGCGCGCCGATGGCGGTGTCGGGGTCCGGGGCGGAGCCCCGGTTCCGGGAAGGGGCGGGGTGGGGAATCGCTCCGCGCCCCGGCCCGGCCCGGAGGCCCGGCCGCGGCCCGGACCCGGGGTTGGATGGGTCCCGGGCCCGGGGCCGGGGCCGGACGGGCCCGCAGCCCGGGCGACGCGCTGGTGCCCCGTGGCGCGGTACGGGGCGGCCCGGCACCCGCACGCCCCGCACCAGCACCAGCACCAGCACCAGCACGCCCCGCACCCGCACGCCCGGCGGAGCCTAGGGGCCGAAGCGGCGCCGGTATTCCGTCGGGGGCTGACCCAGGTGGCGGACGAAGGCGCGGCGGAGCGCCTCCGGGGTCCGGTAGCCGCAGGCCCGCGCGACCTGAGCGACCCCCTCCCCGCCCTCCTCCAGCAGCCTGCGCGCGTGCTCCACCCGCACCCGCTCCACGTACCGCCCCGGCGTCACCCCCGTCTCCGCCTGGAAGGCCCGCGCGAAGTGCCTCGGCGACAGCGCGGCCCGCGCCGCGAGCGTCTCCACGCTCAGGTCCCCGCCCGGGTGCTCGGTGATCCACTGCTGCACGTCCCGCAGCGGCTCCCGCCGCGCCGTCTGGGCGGCCAGCTGCGCGCTGAACTGCGCCTGGTTCCCCGGCCGCCGCAGGAACACCACCAGCCGGCGGGCGATCAGCAACGCCACGTCCCGCCCGAGGTCCTCCTCCACCAGCGCCAGCGCAAGGTCGATCCCGGCGGTGACCCCGGCGGAGGTGGAGACCCGGCCGTCCCGTACGTAGATGGGGTCCGGTTCCACCGACACCCGGGGGTAGTCCCGTGCCATCTGCTCGCAGGAGTACCAGTGCGTCGTCGCCCGGCGGCCGTCGAGCAGCCCGGCCTCGGCCAGCAGCAGTCCGCCGGTGCACACCGACACCAGCCGCTCCGCGCGGCCCCCGTACGCACGCAGCCAGTCCGTGAGCCGGGGCTCGAAGTCGCCCCGGTACCGGCCCCCCGGCACCAGCAGGGTGGTGCCGGGGCCGGGCCGGGCGTCCTCCAGGTCCCCGTCCGGGACCAGGGTCAGCCCGCTGTCGGTCCGGACCGGCGCCCCGCCCGGGGACACCGTCCGGATCGCGTACCCGTCCCGGCCGCCCGGACACCGCGCGGCCGCGGCGAACACCTCGACCGGCCCGGTGACGTCCAGGCTCTGCACCCCGTCGTAGAGGACGACGAGTACGTTTCGCAACGACATGCCTCCATGGTGTGATCCGGCTCCGATGGCCGCAATGACGGGGATCCCACCTATCCGGACATCACCCGACGGCGGCGGGCCCGCCCCGGCGCGCGGATAGGATCGGGGCATCATGACTGCAACCCTCGTCGCCAAGAACCTCACCGCCGCGCACGGTGAGCGCACGCTCTTCGCCGATCTCGACCTCGTCGTCGCGCCCGGCGACGTCATCGGACTCGTCGGTGCCAACGGCGCCGGGAAGTCGACCCTGCTGCGGATGCTGGCCGGGCTGGACACCCCGGAGACCGGTGAGCTGCGGCTCTCCCCGCCCGGCGCGGCCGTCGGGCACCTCCCGCAGGAGCCCGAGCGGCGCCCCGGCGAGTCGGTGCGCGATTTCCTGGCCCGCCGTACCGGCGTCGCCGCCGCGCAGGCCGCTCTCGACGAGGCCACGCAGGGCCTGGTCGACGGCACCCCGGGCGCGGACGACGCGTACGCGGACACCCTGGACCGCTGGCTGAACCTGGGCGGCGCCGACCTCGACGAGCGGGCCCAGGAGGTCGCGGACGAGCTGGGCCTCGCCGTGAGCCTGGACCTGCCGATGGCCGCCCTGTCCGGTGGCCAGGCGGCCCGCGCCGGGCTGGCCTCGCTGCTGCTGTCCCGCTACGACGTGTTCCTCCTGGACGAGCCCACCAACGACCTGGACCTGGCCGGTCTGGAGCGGCTGGAGCAGTTCGTCAAGGGGCTGCGCGCGGGCACGGTCGTGATCAGCCACGACCGCGAATTCCTGACCCGGACGGTCACCAAGGTCCTCGAACTCGACCTGGCGCAGCAGCAGATCAACCTCTACGGCGGCGGCTACGAGTCCTACCTGGAGGAGCGGGAACGGGCCCGGGGCCACGCCCGCGAGGAGTTCGAGGAGTACGCGGGCAAGAAGGCCGCCCTGGAGGGCCGGGCCCAGATGCAGCGCAACTGGATGGACAAGGGCGTGCGCAACGCCCGCCGCAAGGCGAGCGACAACGACAAGATCGGCAAGAACCTGCGCGGGGAGTCCAGCGAGAAGCAGGCCGCCAAGGCCCGCCAGACGCAGCGGGCGATCGAGCGCCTGGAGGTCGTCGACGAGCCGCGCAAGGAGTGGGAGCTGCGCATGGAGATCGCCACGGCCCCGCGCTCCGGCTCGGTCGTCGCCACCCTGCGCGAGGCGGCCGTCAAGCGGGGGGACTTCACGTTCGGCCCGGCGAGCCTGCAGATCGACTGGGCGGACCGGGTGGCGATCACCGGGGCCAACGGCGCCGGCAAGTCCACCCTGCTCGCGGTACTGCTCGCACGGCTCACCCCGGACTCGGGCTCCGCCACCCTCGGTTCGGGGGTGCTGGTCGGCGAAGTGGACCAGGCCCGCGGGCTGTTCCTCGGTGACGAGCCGCTGCTGGAGGCCTTCTGCGCGGCGGTCCCGGACACCGAGCCGGCGGAGGTGCGCACGCTGCTGGCCAAGTTCGGCCTGAAGGCCGCGCACGTGCTGCGCCCGGCGGCCACCCTCTCCCCCGGCGAGCGGACCCGGGCGGCGCTGGCGCTGCTCCAGGGCCGCGGGGTGAACCTCCTCGTCCTGGACGAGCCGACGAACCACCTCGACCTGCCGGCGATCGAGCAGCTGGAATCGGCCCTGGAGTCCTACGAGGGCACCCTGCTGCTGGTCACCCACGACCGCCGCATGCTCGACGCCGTCCACGTGACCCGCCGCCTGGAGGTCGCGGACGGCAAGGTCACCGAGCTCTAGTTCCGCGTTTCGCGGGTCGTCGACACCCGCTCCGCGCCCGGGAGACGCGGCCGGACCCCACCTGTGGGAGGGGTCCGGAGCACCGCGGGAACGGCCGGCGGACTAGCGGACCCGGCCGTACAGGTTCGGGTTGTAGTCGCTGAAGGAGGAGATCCGGACGTTCTTGCCCGGACGCGGGGCCTCCAGGTACTTGCCGTCGCCGAGGTAGACCGCCACGTGGTCGACGCCCGAGGCGCGGCCGTTGTTCGACCAGAACACCAGGTCGCCGCGGCGGAGTTCGGAGCGGGAGATGGGAGTGGTGGCCCGGTACTGGTCGTCGGCGACCCGGGGGAGCGGGATTCCGGCGCTGCCGTAGGCGGCCTTCACCAGGCCCGAGCAGTCCCAGCCGTACGGGCCGTTGCCGCCCCAGACGTACGGGTGGCCGAGCTTGCTCATGGCGAACGATATGGCGGCCTCGGTCCCGTGCCGCACCGGGGTGCCGGAACCGGAACCTCCGCCGCCCGGCTTCGAGGACCCGCCGCCCGTGGACCCGCCGCCCGAGGCGGCGCCCGTGTTGCGCTCGTACTTGTCCTTGTGGCCGGTCCACCACCAGTGGCCGTTCTGCTTGTACCAGTACACCCGGTCGATCGGGTCCCAGCCCTGCTTGCCGCGGAACACCGGCTCCGAGGTACGCCCCCCGGACGCGGACGACCCGGACGACGACGAGCCGCCGGTCTTGTCGCTCTGACCGGTCTTCGCAAGGTACTTGCTGTGGTGCGAGGTCCAGCGCCACCAGCCGGTCTCGTCCTTGTACCAGTACTTCGACCCGTCCCAGCCGGCGTGGCTCGGCGCCGGTTCGGCCGAGGCGGCGCCGGCACCGGTACCGACCAGCACGGCAGCACCGACCGCGGCGACCACGGCCCCGCGCAGCGTGCAGCGGGAGCGGGCGGCGGCGATGCCGCGGCCGGCGGCCGTGCGGGCACAGCCGGCGCAGTCGCAGCGTTCCTGTATCTCCTCGGTGAATGCGGGTGCGCGCATGGGTACTTCCTCTCTCGGGGATGGCGAAAAGGATTCAGCGGGCGTCGGCCGCGGTGCCGCGCGCCGTGTAGAAGGCCACGGTCAAGTCCTTGACCAGGGCCTTGCGTTCGTAGTCGTCGAGGCTGACGAGACCGCGGTCGGACATGCGGTGGACGGTGTCGTCGACCGCATCGATGACCGAGGTGAGGACGGAATCCCGGTGCCGGGCGTCGATGGCCGCGATCCGGCGGCGCTGCATGGCCTGGGCGACCTCCGGCGCGTACTCGATGCGCACGGGGCGGGCGGAGAACACCTCGATGCCGACGGCACGGCACTCCGCGGCGAGCAGCCGGGTGAGCGCCTCGCCGACCGCCTCGGTGTCGCGCAGGGTTTCCCGCCCGGTCTCGCCGAAGGAGTCGGCCGGCACCCGGGACAGCACCCGGGCGGTCGCGGACTCCACCTGTTCCCGCAGGTAGCCGGCATGGTCGTCGACGGACAACAGGGCCCGGGCGGTGTCCCTGACCCGCCAGACGACCAGCACCACGGCGTGCAGCGCGGTGCCTTCGGCGTCGACCGCGGACAGCGGTTCACTGCGCCAGTGCCGCAGCCGTACGTCGATCCGGGCACGGCGGAGGAACGGGGCGGCCCACACCAGTCCGGTGCGCCGCACCGTGCCCCGGTAGCGTCCGAAGAGGGTCAGGACCACGGCGTGACCGGCGCGGCCGCGCCGTAGGCCGACGAGTGCCAGGAGGGCGAACAGCGCGCAGCCGGCCAGGGCCGCGATGGGCCGGGCATCGACGGGGAGAGACGGGCTCGGCACCCCGTGGCGGACCACGAGCAGGCCCGCCCCCGCGCCGGCGGCGGCCGTGGCCAGCAGTGCCCACCAGCCTGAGTACGCCCGTGCGGGCCGTTCGGCGAGCTCGCGGTCGACCGTCGGGGGCAGGGTCCGGCGGTGCGGCTCGGAGGCCGGGGCGCGGGCGGGACCCGGGACGCGGGTGGGACCCGGCGCGCGGGCGGGCCCGGGGACCTCGCCGCGGGGGGCCCGCAGCTGGACGGGCCCGGTCCACGCGGCCGCCGGTACGGACGGTCGCTCGACGGTGTCGGGCTCGGCGGCCGGGACGGGCGGGGACGCCGGGGCCTCGTCGCGGAACAGCGGCCCCGGCCCGACGGGATCGCGGTAGGGCCGGACCAGCACCCCGGGTATCGTGCCGGTTCCGTTTCCGGTTCCGGTCCCCCTCGTTGTCTCCGACACGGGCACCCCACAGCTACAAAGATGATCATCAAGGATGGATCGATCTTCACCTGATGGGGGAAGCCGGACAAACGGCAAAAGTCCCGAAAGGCCGGGGCTTTGGCCCCGACTCGAACCCGGCAGGGGCCCGGGGCGCCGCGGCTACTGCTGCGGGGCACTCCGCTTTCGGGGGAGCCTGCGGGCCACGAAGCCCCGCGGCAGGTGCCGGGCCGCGAGGGCGTACGCCTGGTAGTGCCGGCCGGTGATGCTGACCGGCCGACGGCGGGCCAGGTCCCGCAGGGCCTTGGCCACGACCGCCTCCGGCTCCAGCCACACCGCGTCGCGCAGGGCGCTGACGTCCATCCCGGCGCGCTCCTGGAACTCGGTGCGGGTGAAGCCCGGGACCACGGCCAGCACCCGGACCCCGTACGGCTCCATGTCCACCCGCAGGGATTCGCTGAAGGCGGTGACCCAGGCCTTCGCCGCCCCGTACGTGCCGGTCGGGAGGAGTCCCGCGACGGAGGCGATGTTGAGCACGGCGCCCCTGCGGCGCTCGCGCAGGCCGGGCAGCAGGGCGTGGGTGAGCCGGAGCGGGACCTTGACCAGCAGGTCCAGCATCCGTTCCTCGTCCTCGACCGGGTTGTACGGGAAGGGCGCGGGCAGTCCGAAGCCGGCGTTGTTGACCAGCATGTCCACGGGCCGGGCCGGGTCGGCGAGCCGTGCCGCGACGGTGGCGCACTGCTCCGGGTCCAGCAGGTCGGCGGGCAATACCTCGCAGGCGGTCCCGAACTCGCGGCGCAGGCCGTCGGCCACGGATTCCAGGCGGGCCTTGTCGCGGGCGACGAGGACGAGGCCGCAGCCCTTGGCGGCGAAGCCGCGCGCGAAGGCCGCGCCCAGGCCGGCGCTGGCTCCGGTGATCAGAACGGTGGTGCTCAAGGGTGCGTCACTTCCTGTGCGGATCGTCGGTGAAGGCGGTGGTCTCGGCGGAGGCGTAGGCGCGGGCGACGTCGACCAGGAACCTGGCCTCGTCCTCCAGCCCGCCGCCCTCCTCGAAGGTCTGCATCGCGGCCGGGAGTTCCAGGGCGGTGGCCCGGCCGGGCTGTCCGGAGCCCCCGGCGAGCTTCGCCCGTCGCGCCTCCTTCAGTACGCAGGCCAGCGCGGCGGCCGTGAGCCGCTGTTCGGGGACCAGGCTCCCGGCGACGTGGCGGCGGGCCCGTTCCGGCAGGCCCGGCGGCACGTACTCCCCGAGGATCAGGATCGCGTCGCGGGTCTCGATGACCTTTCGGTAGACCAGCAGGTTGCGCGGTACGGGCGGCCAGAGCAGCTCCAGGACCCGGCCGGTCCGGGGCTCGGAGAGGACGACGTGCGGGACGGCCTGGACCAGCTCCCGCCACAGGGGCCACAGCCGCCAGGCGATGACGGTGTCGGCGGTGGTGCGGCGCAGCGTGAACAGGGTGGGCACCACGATCGCGGCGGCGCGCAGCAGGCCGTGCAGGTTCATCATCAGCGGCAGGGCGGGCATCGCCCAGGTGCTGCCGAACAGGGCCTTGAGCAGGTACGCGAACCAGAAAAGCCCGGCCAGCGCGGTGCCCAGCCCGAACAGCCGCAGCCCGGCCGCCAGGGCCCGGCTCTCGGCGCGCCGACCGTAGCGCCAGCAGACGTACACGCAGACGGTGTTGGCGATGAGGTGGGCGGAGATCAGGACGAGCCAGTACGCGAGCGAGGGGACGGGCGGTCCGGTGGGCGGGATGGTGTGCGTGCCGTGGCCGGGCGCGGCGCCGTCCAGGGCCACGAGGACGCTCAGCCAGAGCAGGGTTCCGGCCCAGGCGGCGAGCTGGAGCCTGCGGCCCCGGGTGGCGGCGGCGACGAAGTAGAGCACGGCGCCCGCCGACAGCACGCCGATGAGGTTGCGGACGAGGCCGACGGCGTGCGCGTAGCCGGGTTCGCGGCTCGTGGCGTAGGTGACAACGGCGGGCAGGTTCAGGGTCATCGCGGCGGCCGCGGTGGCGACCGCGAACCACAGTCCGCGCTGCTGCGGGGAGCGCAGGGCGCCGGGGGCGCGCAGCAGGACGGCGGCCCACAGGCACACCACGCTGGGCACGGCGAGCCAGTCGCCCAGGGCGGCGAGGTCAGCTGCCATCGCTGGGGCCCCGCTCGTACCCCATGGCGGATTCGAGGCGGGCGAGGGCGCCCCGGGGTGCGACGGCCGTGCGCGGGTGGCCGGAGCCCGCGGTCCGGGTGCGGATCATGCTCGCGAGCATCTCCGCCTCCCGCTCCTGGCGGGTGGTGTAGTTGGTACGGCCGAGGACCACGGGGGCCCGGCCGTCGATCTCCTGGCCTTCCAGGGAGTGGTGGCCGAAGAGGATGTGGCCGAGCTCGTGGAGCACGATGTGCTCCCGGTGCAGCGGGGTGGTGTGGGCCTCGTAGAAGACGTAGTCCACGGTCTCGGTGCCCACCCACAGTCCGCAGACGCCGGATTCGGCGGCCTCCGGGGGCAGCGGGTGCAGCCGGATCGGGCGGCCGCGCTGTTCGGCCATGCGTGCGCACAGGGCGTCCAGGGAGAACGGGTGCGTCAGGTCCATGTGACCGAGAATCGTCTCGCACCGTTTGCGCAGGCTGGGGTTCCGGTGGGGCATGTGTTCCCTCTTCGGACCCTTTCTCGGGCAGCGTCGATAGGCGTGGGGGGTGGGCATCGGCATGGCGTCCTGTGCCTTGAGGCGGCCTCGGGAGGGCAGTTCCCGAGGGCGGAAATGCGGAAGCCCGTCCGCGGGTGACGAACGGGCGTTCCACCATGCCTACAGATCAACTACGCGGATTGGCAAGGTCCGTTCCCCGGCGAGGTACCTATTCGGCCACTCCTGCCGGTCCGCCGGAACCTTTCCTTCCGATCACGCTCCTACGAGCGCCCCCGACGGTCGTCCGGGCCGGTGAGGCCGGCGCGGCGCAGGGCGTCGGCCATGGCGCTGTTGGCGGGGGCGGGCGCGCCGGAACGCTGACCGCCGCCCTGACCACCCTGCTGCCGACCGCCCTGGCCGCCCTGGCCGCGCCGGCTCTGGCCCTCGCCCTGACCCTGGCCCTGGCCCTGGCCCTGGCCCTGACCCTGCTTCTGCCCCTGGCCCTGCTTCTGCCCCTGCCCCTGGCCGCGCTGCTGCGGGGGCCGGCCTCCGCCGCGGCGCTCCTGGCGCTCCTCACGGGGGCGGGGAGTGCCCGCCGTCCGCTCGGCCTCGTCCTCCAGCCGCAGCGTGAGCGAGATCCGCTTGCGGGGGATGTCCACGTCCATGACCTTGACCCGGACGATGTCGCCCGGCTTCACGACGTCCCGCGGGTCCTTGACGAAGGTCTTCGACAGGGCCGACACGTGTGCCAGGCCGTCCTGGTGGACGCCGATGTCGATGAAGGCGCCGAAGGCGGCCACGTTGGTGACCACCCCTTCCAGGATCATCCCGGGAGCCAGGTCGCCGATCTTCTCCACGCCCTCCTTGAAGGTGGCCGTCTTGAAGGCGGGGCGCGGGTCGCGCCCCGGCTTCTCCAGCTCGCGCAGGATGTCGCCGACGGTCGGCAGGCCGAAGGCCTCGGTGACGAACTGCTCCGGCCGCAGGGACCGCAGGACGGTGGAGTTGCCGATCAGGGCGGCCACCTCGGCACCCGCCGTCTTGCCCATCGCCCGGACCACGGGGTAGGCCTCGGGGTGCACGCTGGAGGAGTCCAGCGGGTCGTCCCCGCCGCGGATGCGCAGGAAGCCCGCGCACTGCTCGTACGCCTTCGGGCCCAGACGGGCCACGTCCTTGAGGCCCCGGCGGCTCCGGAAGGGGCCGTTGGCGTCGCGGTGGGCCACGATGTTCTCGGCGAGGGTGCCGCTGATGCCCGACACGCGCGAGAGCAGCGGCGCGGAGGCGGTGTTGACGTCCACGCCGACGCCGTTCACGCAGTCCTCGACGACCGCGTCGAGGGAGCGGGACAGCTTCATCTCGGACAGGTCGTGCTGGTACTGGCCCACGCCGATCGACTTCGGGTCGATCTTGACCAGTTCGGCGAGCGGGTCCTGGAGGCGGCGGGCGATGGACACCGCGCCGCGCAACGACACGTCCATGCCGGGCAGTTCCTGCGAGGCGAAGGCGGAGGCGGAGTACACGGAGGCGCCGGCCTCGGAGACCATCACCTTGGTGAGCCCCAGCTCCGGGTGACGGGTGATGAGGTCCCCGGCCAGCTTGTCGGTCTCGCGGGAGGCCGTGCCGTTGCCGATGGCGACCAGCTCGACCGCGTGCTCCTTGGCGAGGCGGGCCAGGGTGGCGAGGGAGGCGTCCCACTTGTTGGCGGGAACGTGCGGGTGGATCACGTCCGTGGCCACGACCTTGCCGGTCGCGTCGACGACGGCCACCTTGACGCCGGTGCGGAAGCCCGGGTCCAGGCCGAGGGTGGCGCGGGTGCCGGCCGGCGCGGCGAGCAACAGGTCGCGCAGGTTGGCGGCGAAGACCCGCACGGCCTCGTCCTCGGCTGCGGCGCGCAGCCTCGTCCGCAGGTCGATGCCCAGGTGGACCTGGATCTTGGTGCGCCAGGCCCAGCGGACGGTGTCGGCCAGCCACTTGTCGCCGGGGCGGTCGCGGTCGGCGACGCCGAAGCGGCGGGCGATCAGGCCCTCGTACGTGGACGGGCCGGGGGCATCGGCCGGCGGCTCGGGCTCCAGGTCCAGGGAGAGCACGTCCTCCTTCTCGCCGCGGAGCATGGCGAGGACCCGGTGGGAGGGGAGGGCGGTGAAGGGCTCCGCGAAGTCGAAGTAGTCGGCGAACTTCGCGCCGGCCTCCTCCTGGCCCTCGCGGACCTTCGCGGCGAGCCGGCCGCGGGTCCACATGCGCTCGCGCAGGTCGCCGATCAGGTCGGCGTCCTCGGCGAACTTCTCGGTGAGGACGGCGCGGGCGCCCTCCAGGGCGGCCGCTGCGTCGGCGACGCCCTTGTCGGCGTCGACGAACGCCGCCGCGGCCACCGCCGGTTCGACGGAGGGGTCCGCCAGCAGGCCCTCGGCCAGCGGCGCCAGGCCGGCCTCGCGGGCGATCTGGGCCTTGGTGCGGCGCTTGGGCTTGAAGGGCAGGTAGATGTCCTCCAGCCGGGCCTTGGTGTCGGCCGCGTGGATCCGGGCCTCCAGTTCGGCGTCGAGCTTGCCCTGCTCGCGCACGGAGTCGAGGATCGCCGTGCGGCGGTCCTCCAGTTCGCGCAGGTAGCGCAGCCGCTCCTCCAGGGTGCGCAGCTGGGCGTCGTCGAGCATCTCGGTCGCTTCCTTGCGGTAGCGAGCGATGAAGGGCACGGTGGAGCCGCCGTCGAGCAGCTCGACGGCGGCCTTGACCTGCCGTTCCCGTACGCCGAGCTCCTCGGCGATCCTGCCTTCGATGGACATCGTCACTGTGCGGTCCCGCCTGCCTTCGTTTGCGTGGAAGGCTGCCAATTGTGGCAGGTGGCGGTGACGGACGGCGGGAGCCCCTCAGGCCTTTCCGGTGAGGTCGCGCGGGAAGGCTCCCGCGCCGACGGCCCGGCGGACGAATCCGCCGCCCAGTTCGTGGAGGCGGGCGAGCCCGTCCGCGCCGAGGTGCTCGTACGGGGCCGCGTCGAGGCGGTCGGTCTCGGCCTCCAGCCGCTCGCGCAGGGCGGTGCCCTCGTCGGTGAGCTCCCCGTCGGCGTCGAGGACCCCGCGGGCGTGCAGCCGGGCGGCCGCGGCGTCGAGGTCGTCCTGCTCCCAGCCCCGGATGGCCTTGTCCCACTTCGGGGTCATGCCGCGGCCGGTCGCGGCGTGGCTGACCAGGGCCTCCACGGGGTCGAGGCCGGTGAGGAGCAGCGCGGCCACGTGGCCGTCGCCCCGGTGCTCGCGCAGCAGGGTGGTGGCGTGCCACAGGCGCAGGTGCGGCTCGTCGGGGACGGGGAGGTCGGCGTGGGCGGCGTAGAGGGTGCGGCCGGAGCGGATGCAGCCCTCGGTGGCGCGCATCGCGAGGTCGGCGGCTTCCGCGAGTTCGGGGGAGGCGACGGCCTCGGGGCCGAGGAGGCGGCGCAGGGTGGTGTCGGCGGCGCGCAGCCGGGCGGTGAGGGCCTGCTCCGGGGTGATGGTGTCCCAGACCGCGGGGAGGTGCGCGGTGACGTAGTCGTGGCGGTAGTTGTAGAAGGTGGCGGTCACCGCACCGGGTCCGACGGCGCCGAGGGCGGCGGAGCGGCTGGCGAGGTTGACGGCGACCCGGTGGGTGACGCCGAGGGCCGCGAACTCGGTGGCGAGGTCGGGCGAGAAGTAGATGGTGGCGTGCAGGGGGTTGATCGCGGCGTGCCAGCAGTGCCGGGCGGCGTGCGGAGGAAGCGTCATGCGCCGCAGGTTACCGACTGCTCAGTATGTGGGGTACCCCTCACCCCCCGCCCACCCGGGACTCCGCCCCGGGCCCCGGGCGGCCCCGGCCGGGCCCCCACCACCGGCGCGCACCGCCCGCGAGCCGGGCACCCACCCGAAGCCACCCAGCCCGCCCGGGGTCCGGGGCACCACCCCGGGGCTGGGCGCCGCCCCAGGGGCTGGGGGCACTGCCCACAGGTCCAGGCACCACTGAGAGGTTGAGCACCGCCCGGGCTCGGGCACCGCCCGGGCTCGGGCACCGCCCGGGCTCGGGCACCGCCCAGGCTCGGGCACCGCCCAGGCTCGGGCACCGCCCAGGCTCGGGCACCGCCCAGGCTCGGGCACCGCCCAGGCTCGGGCACCGCCCAGGCTCGGGC
>NZ_JBGWAB010000151.1:0-17331 GCF_041862025.1 Streptomyces sp. AB3(2024) | reverse complement strand
CAAAAAACATATTTAAAAATTTTTTTTTGTTTTTATTTTTTTTTTTTTTTATTTGTTTTTTGCGGGCGGGCGGGCGGGCCGGGGGGGGGGGGGGGGGGGGGGGGCGCGGGCCCCCCCCGCCGACCCCGCGGCCGGGCCGTCAGCCGCCGCCGGCGGTCCCGTCCGGGCCGGGGCCGCCGCGCCTGAGGTCGGCGTCGGTGAGTTCCTCCAGCTCGCCGTGGGTGTCCAGCCAGTACAGGAGGAAGACGGCCGGGCCGACGAGCGCCACGGCCACCAGCGTCACGAACACCAGCCACGTCAGGGTGGAGGGGGCGCCCGCCGCGTCGGAGACGGTCAGCGAGGTGGGGATGAGGTAGGGGCGCTGAGCCAGGCCCCACGCGATGATCGCCCCCGCGACGACCCCCACCGCCGTGAACCGGACCCGGATGTCCGGCGTGCGGGTCAGCAGCCAGGCGCTGGCGCAGGTGGCCGCCCCGGCCACGAGGGTGAAGACGAGCCCCGCGCCGTGGGTGAGGCCGTGCCACACGTACGGGGCGTCCGTACGGGTGACGAACAGCGTGATCACGGCCAGGACGGCGACCGCGCCGAGTGCCGCCAGCGCCCGCACCCGGAAGTAGCCGACCAGATCGGGCGCGTCGAAGCGGCGCGCGTCACCGGCGAGGAACACCGCGCCGAGGAAGGCCGTGGCGGCGACGGCCAGCAGTCCGAACAGGAGGGAGGTGGGGTTGACCCAGACGTGCGCCGAGGCGTTCGTGCCGGGCGCCGCCCGCCCGGAGGCGATCCCCCCTGCGGCCGCACCGAGGAAGAAGGGCGTGACGAGCGAGGACAGGGCGAACAGGATCCCGAGCTGCCGCCGCCGGGTGAGCCGCTGCGCGGCCTTGCGGAAGGCGAAGGAGGCGCCGCGCAGGACCATGCCGACGGCGGCCAGGGCGAGCGGGAGCCACATCGCCGAGAACACGGTCTGGAAGAACGTCGGGAAGCCCGTCCACATGATGACGAGGACGAAGATCAGCCAGACGTTGTTCACCTCCCACACGGGGGCCATGGCGTGGCCGATGAGCCATCGCGGCCGCTCGCCCCGCTCGGTCCCTCCGGCGGCCAGGTCCCAGAAGCCGGCCCCGTAGTCGGTACCGCCCGCACACGCGTACGCCGCCACCGCGAGCAGCAGGACGACGGCGATGAGCCCGGCGGTCACGGCCGACCGTCCTCGGACGGGGCGGATCCGCCGCCGGTGGGCGCGCCGCCCGCCGGTACGGAGGGACGGGGCCCGTACGGGGTGTCCGTCTCCGGCGCCCCCGCCGCACCGCCGGCCGCCTGCTGCGCGTCCGCGAGCCGCCATCCGGTGCGCATCTTCAGGAGGACGGCGAGGAAGGAGCCGAAGACGAACACGTACACCACGACCACCAGGCCGAACATGATCCACAGACTGGTGGAGCGGGTCGCGGTCACCGCCTCGGCGACCCGCATGTTCTGGTACACGATCCAGGGCTGGCGCCCCACCTCGGTGGCGACCCAGCCGCATTCCACGGCCAGGACGGACGCGACGCCTGCGCAGGCGGCGCCGCGGTAGAACCACGGGGAGCCCGGCAGCCGGCGGTGCCTGAACCAGACCAGCGCGTACCAGAGGGCGAGCAGCACCAGCACGGATCCGATCACGACCATGAGGTCGAAGGCCCAGTGGGCGATGGTCGCCTGGGTGGCCGTGGGCCGGTCGCTCTCGGGGACGGAGCTCAGTCCGATCACCTTGGTGTCCGGGCTGAAGCCGGCCAGGATGGAGTCGAGCTGGGGGATCTTGATGCCGCCGGAGACCGATCCGTCCGGGTGCAGGCGGCCGAACATGTACTCGGGCACGTGGGTGCCGGTCTCCCAGACGATCTCCAGTGCGGCGAACTTCACCGGCTGCTTGTGGAACACCGACCGGGCGATGGAGTCCCCCAGCATGAACTGGACCGGAGTGGCCACGGCAGCGAGGGTGAAGGGGACGGCGAAGCCGAGCCGGTGGTAGTGGTCCCGCCGGCCGCGCAGCCAGCCGACCGCGTAGACACCGGCCACCACGTACCCGGCGGTCAGCAGCATGCCCACGACGAAGTGCCAGTACTGCGGCCCGAACATCGGGGTGAAGATGGCCTTCCAGATGTTCACGTCGACCGGGTTGCCCTCGGGGTCGAGGGAGAAGCCCTGCGGCGTGTTCATCCAGGAGTTGGCGGCCAGGATGCCGAACGCCCCCATCAGCGCGACGGCGGGGAGCGGAAGCCCGAGCAGGAAGTGCGTGCGGGGCTTGAGCCGGCGCCAGCCGTAGAGGTAGATGGCGATGAGCACCGCTTCGAGGAAGAACGCCCACGCCTCGACCCCGAACCCGATGCCGAACACGTCGCCCCACCTGCCCATCAGGCCGGGCCAGAGCAGGCCGAACTCGAAGGAGAGGACGGTGCCGGTGACGATGCCCACGGCGAACTGCACCGCCATGACGGCCGACCAGCGCCGGGCGAGCAGGAGGGCGGTGGGGTCGTCGTGGCGCAGGCCGCGGTAGTGCATCACCAGGGTGATGAGCGGCAGGGCCACGCCCATGGGCACGAGGATGATGTGGGAGGCGAGGGTGAAGGCCATCAGCTCCCTGGCGGGGAGCAGCTGGGCGGGGGCGTCGGCGAGCAGGTGGACCGTGGTGTGCATGCGTGCCTTCGCTGCTAGTGCCGTGACCGGCGCACGGGCGAGGGAGGTCAGCCGCCGGTGGCGAATCCGGGGAACAGGGTCATTCCGCCGTCGACGTAGAGGGTGGCCCCGACCACGTAGTCCATGAGGTCGGAGCAGAGGCCGACGACGGCGTGCGCGATGTCGTCGGGGTCGCCGATCCGGTTGTACGGGATCAGCTTCAGCAGGTCCTCGCGCGCCTGCGGGGTGTCCCAGGCGTCGCGGTTGATGGGCGTCTTGATGGCTCCGGGGGCGACCGCGTTCACGCGGATCCGGTGCGGTGCGAGCTCCTGGGCCAGGGTCTCCATCATCATCTGCACGCCGCCCTTGGAGGAGGCGTAGTTGACGTGTCCGGCCCAGGGGATGATCTGGTGCACCGAACTCATGCAGATGATCTTCCCGGCGGCGCAGGACACCTCGGGGACCACGCCGCGCCGCATGAACTCCTTCGTCGCCTCGCGGGCGCACAGGAACTGGCCGGTGAGGTTGACGTCCAGCACCTTCTGCCACTGGGCGAGGGTCATCTCGGTGAACGGGGCGTCCCGTTGCAGGCCGGCGTTGGCGACCATGATGTCGATCGTGCCGAACTCCTGGACCATCCGGTCCACCATGGCGACGACCTGGTCCTCCCGGGACACGTCCGCCTCGTAGGCCGCCGCGCGCACCCCGTACGAGGTGATCTCGCGGACGACCTCCTCCGCGGAGTCGCGGTCGGCCACGTAGTTCACGACCACGTCGGCCCCGGCCTTGCCGAGCCCGATGGCCGTCGCCTTGCCGATGCCCGAGTTGGCGCCGGTGACCAGCGCCTTCTGTCCCTTGAGCAGATGGGGCGGAATCACACCCTGCGGTGCGCCCACGGTGGAATCCACGTCGTGCTGCCTCCTCGATGCGCGGCCCCGGGCGACCGGACCGACCGACGGCCCACATAAGCAGCGGCAGCGGCCGCGGGCCCGCCGGGCGGGCCCCGGTTGGGCCGTTCGGCTGAGGATCTTCCTCCGGTCGGCGCAGGGCGCGGGGCGGTCAGCTCAGCCGGGCCAGGAGGTGGTCGCCGACCCGCAGGGCGTTGGCGATGGCGGTCAGGGACGGGTTGACCGCGCCGATGCTCGGGAAGAAGCTCGTGTCGACCACGTAGAGGTTGTCGAGGTCGTGGGCCTTGCAGTCGGTGTCCAGGGCGGAGGCGGCCGGGTCCGTGCCGAACCGGACGGTGCCCGCCTGGTGCGCGGTGGCCCCGATCGGCATGCCCTTGTGGAGGTAGATGCTGTGCGGCAGCAGGTGATGCTCGTGCATGCCCAGGTGTCCGAGCATGCCCTGGAGCTTGTGGCGCAGCCGCTCCAGACCCTCCGTGTTGTTCTTCTCGTCGAGTGCGAGGTGGATGGCGCCGTCGCGGTCCAGGGTGACCCGGTTGTCGGGCATCGGGAGGTCCTCGCCGCACAGCCAGAAGTCGACGGCGTGGTGCGCCAGCACCTCGAACGGCATGTCGGGGGTGACCGCGCCGGCCCAGCGCGGGGCTTCGCCGTGGATCTGCTCGGCGTCCGACTTGCCCAGCATCTGGATGCCGCCCAGCGGGTGGTCCCAGTCGTCGGCGCCCAGGTACCAGTCGTGCAGCGCGAGGGTCTTCTGGAACTGCGTGTCGTTGGGTTCCTTCGACACCGCCATCAGGGCCAGGTTGTTGTGCCGCATGTAGTGGCGGCCCACGACGTCGGAGCTGTTGGCCAGTCCCCGTGGGTGGCGGTCGTTGGCCGAGGCCAGGAGCAGGGCCGCGGAGTTGACCGCCCCGCAGGAGACGACCACGATGTCCGCGGAGAACCGGGTCTCGGAGCCGTCGGCGCCCCTGACGACGACGGCGGTGACGCTGCGGCCGGTCGCGTCGGTCTCCAGCCGGACCACGTGGGCCTGGATGAGCAGTTCGACGTTGGGGTGCTCCAGGGCGGGCTCCACGCAGATCACCTGGGCGTCGGACTTGCCGCGCACCAGACAGGGGAAGCCGTCCACCCGGTCGCAGCGGATGCAGACGCTGGAGGGAACGGCCCGCCCGTCGGCGTCCTGGACGAGGTCGACTCCGATGGGCAGGTGGAAGGGGTGCAGCCCCTTCCTCTCCAGGTCGTCGCTCAACCGCTGGATGCGCGGCTCGTGTTCGACGGGCGGGTACGCGTACTGCGCGCTCACCGGCCCCTCTCCGGGATCCTCCCCGTGCCGCCCGTGCACGCGGTAGAGGTGCTCGGCCTGCGTGTAGTACGGCTCCAGGTCCTCGTACCCCAGGGGCCAGGCGGGCGAGATGCCGCCGTGGTGGCGGAGCTCGCCGAAGTCCTCGGGCCGCAGCCTGAAGAGGGCGGCTCCGTAGAACTTCGTGTTCCCGCCGACGTAGTAGTTGACCTCGGGAGGGAACGCTTCGCCGTGCTTGTCGAACCAGAACTCCGGGGCCCGGTACTTACCCTTGACGAACACCGCGGTGGAGTCCCAGTTGTCCCGCTCCCGCGGCAGGTAGCCGCCGCGTTCGAGGAGGAGGACGCGTTTGCCGGACGGCGCCAGCCGGTGGGCGAGGGTACCGCCGCCCGCGCCGGTCCCGATGATGATGACGTCGTAGTGGGGGAAGTCGCCCACGTCGACCACCGTCCTTGGGGTCGCGGCCCTGCCATCGCGCCAGAACCTGTCGTTCCGCGGTGCGTGAATCGGGGCGTGTCCGCCCATTCGAACGTAGCCGCCCTTCCCCCGGACGGCGACCCGGCGGGGCGGGCACCGGCGCGGACCGCCGTCACAGCACGGCGATCGGGTTCACGGGGGACCCGGTGGCGCCCGGCAGCCGCAGCGGGGCGACCACGCACAGGAAGCTCCAGCGGCCGGCCCGTTCACAGGCCGTGACCAGCTCCTCGAAGTCCAGGTAGTCCATCAGGTGCATGCCCATCGCCCGCACCGCCAGGACGTGCACGGGGAAGGCCACGTCCGCCACCGCGCCGGGGGCGGTGTCGTTGTTGCCGTCGCCGCCCAGGACGGCGACCTCGCGCTCCGCCAGGAACGTCAGGGCGTCCGGGTGCAGGCCCGCCCTCGCACGCGCCGCCTCCCACGCCCCGAGTTCCGCGCGGCGGCGCCGGTGCCCCACGCGGACGAGCAGCAGGTCTCCGGGGCCGACCCGGACGCCCTGGGCGGCCTCGGCGGCCGTCAGGTCCCCGGCCGTCACGTCCTGCCCCGGCTCCAGCCAGGGCACGCCCCTCGCCCGGGGGACGTCCAGGAGCACGCCCCGTCCCACGATGCCGTCGCGGACCGCGTCCAGGGAGAGCGAGCGTGCTCCCGCCGCCGCCGTGTCCCCGGCCTGGACCCCGTCGTACAGCTCGCCGTCGTAGATCACGTGGTTGAGCGCGTCGAGGTGGCTGTCCGCGTCCCCGTGGACGTTCATGGCGAAGCGGTCGAGGGCGAAGTGCAGACCTTCCGCCGTGGCCTCCCCGGGGGCGGGCCCGGTCACCCGGTACTCGGCGGGCTCGGGGTCGTCCGGACCCGGCCGGGTCTCGATGGGCGCGGCGAGGGACACCGTGTGACCGAGCCGGACCTCGGCGGCGGCCGCCGCGACGCGTTCGGGGGTCAGGTGGCGCAGCGCCCCGATCCGGCCGTGTGGATCCGGGCCGGACCGGTCCGCCGCGCGAAGCCGCTCGTACAGTGCCCGGAAGTCCCGCGCACTCATGCGCCGACCGGCCGGGGGTTCGTGGTGCCGGGCCATCGGATCGCCGCCTTTCCGCCGACGGTGGGGTGTGCCGGTGCCACCCGGCCGGGTCGCCGTCCGGTACCGCTCAGTCGGCGCTCCCCCAGGGGTTCAGGCCCCAGCGGAGCACGTGCCGGGCCCCCGGTTCCAGGACGGTCAGGTCGGTGCCGGTGCGGAAGGCGTCCGCCGGACAGGACATGGCCTCCACGGCGACACCGCGGCGCCGCTCGGGCTCCGCCAGGGTGTCACCGGTGTACACCTGCACGCAGCGGGTGCCCTCGCCGAGCCACACGTCGGTGCCGTACTGCCCCGAGGGGTGTGCCAGCCGGACCACGGCCCGGCCGTCCCCGTCGCGGTCGAGTCCGGTGAAGGCGGTGTCCAGGTGCCGCGCGCCGATGGGGCGGGGGGTGCGGAAGTCGTACTCCGTGCCCTCGACGGGCTCCTCGCCGATCGGCAGTCCCGCGTCGTCGGTGCGCAGCCACGAGCGGGCGGGCACGGTGAGCAGCGCCGCGTCGACCCGGCCGGTGCCGACCGTCAGGTAGGGGTGTTGCCCCACGCCGTACGGCGCCCTCGTGGTGCCGGTGTTGGTGGCGCGGACCAGGACCTCCAGCCCGGCGTCGGTGAGCCGGTAGTCGGCGGTCACCTCCAGCAGGAAGGGGTACCCGGGCTGGGGGTGGAGCGTGGTGCCGGCCCGCAGCGCGTCGTCGGAGCGGTCGAGCAGGCGCCAGGGGGTCCAGCGCAGCAGTCCGTGGATCGCGTTGTGGTGCTCCGGTTCGCTGAGCGGGAGTTGATGGTCCGTGCCGTCGAAGCGGTAGCGGCCGCCGCCCACCCGGTTGGGCCAGGGCACCAGCAGCTGCCCGCGCCCGGCGGTGACGGGGGCGTCGGCGGCGAACCCGTCCAGCAGGGGCCGGCCGTTCGCCTCGTAGTGGCGCAGGGCACCGCCGAGTTCGACCACGACGGCGCGCTGGCCGCCGTGGCGCAGCTCCCACTGCTCACCGGTCGGGCCGAAGGCCCCGGGGGTCTGCGCGGACATGGGGTGTCTCCTCGGGCGGGTGGAACGGGTACTTCCAATCTCGGTCAGCGGCCCGCGCCGCGCACGTCGGGGCCACCGGCACGGGCCGGCCGCCGGCCCCTCCCCCGGTTCCGGAGCCCCGCGGTACCCGCGCGGATGCGACCGGAGCGCATCAAGGAGGGGAAAACCCTGTCTGACTCCCGCTCCGGATGGCAGTCTCTACTCCTCGGAAGCGTCGTCCTGGGGGGGATCACACGTGATGGAGCCGGGCACGGGCATGGGCCTGCGGGGCCGGAGCGGCATCCTGTCGCTCGTCGACGCGTGCCTGAAGGAGGACCCGGCGGCCGAACGGCCCCTGACCATGCTCCTCGGGCCGGCGGGCAGCGGAGCCAGCGAGGCGCACAGCGCGCTGATGGAGCACTTCGGGCCCGACTACCCCTTCGCCTTCGTCAATTTCGGCGGGGCCCAGTCCCTGCTGCCGCGCTACGCCCTCGGGCTCCTGGCCCGCCAGCTCGAACGGAAGCTGCCCCGCTACGGGCGCTCCCACTTCCCGCTGCTCAGCCTGGGCCTGCTCGCCTCGGACCAGGAGCTGCGCATGCGCAGCCTCGCCGAGGGCCGGCGCGCGGTGCAGCGCCAGCTCGATCGGTTCCAGGAGGAGAACGAGGCCCGGTACGGCGACTACCTGGCCGCCTTCTTCGAGGTGGGGATGGGCGCGGTCGGGATGCCCGAAGGCGCCTCGACGGCCGCCCTCGCCCTCTTCCAGGACGCCCTGCGGCGGGGCCGCCGCACCATGCCCGGCCTGTTCGGCGGCAGGCTGGGCAGTCGGCTGACCTCCGGGGCCCACTGGTACGGACGCCACCCCATGACCCGCAGCGCGGATCCCATGGAAGCCCTCGTGGAGCTCAACCTCTGGCGTCACGAGGGCGACGAGAACGAGCAGGAGCGGCTCGACCTCGTCCTGTTCTCCGCGTTCCTGGAGGACCTCAGACGCAACTCGGCCCGCAGTTTCATGCCCCGCTCCTACCTGCTGCTCCTCGACAACTCGCACACCGGGTACGGCCGCCGCTTCCTCGACCTGCTGCTGCGCTCCCGGCACGACGAGACGGTCGTGGCCGGCCATGCCAGCGACCCGCTGACCGTCGTCGCGAGCTCCAACCGCTGGCTGCCCCGCTGGGGCCCGGCCACCGGCGACTCCTGGCCCTGGCAGCTGCGCGGCCCCGACCGGGCCTCCCTGTCCGACTGGAACGCCCACCGGCCGACCCGCGACAGCGAGGACACCTGGTGGTACCCGTTGCGCCTGCGCGACCTCAACCTGGACGAGGTGCGGATCCGGATAGAGCTCCAGCTCGGCGGGAACGGCGACCTGGCGCCGCTGACCCGCCTCACCTCCTTCGTCCACCGGCTGACCGGAGGGCTGCCGCGCGCCGTCCACCAGGTGCTGGACGTACTGCGCCAGGCCGGGCCGCCCCCCGACTCGGGCCCCCGGCAGGACCGCTGGCTGCGGACCCTGCCCGACCGGCCGTTGCGCTCCGGGGAGGAGTCCGCCACCCTCGCCGACACGGCCCTCGGCCACCTCCTGCGCGACTTCGACGACACCCAGCGCGCCGCGCTCGCCGAATGCGCCGCCGCCCGGGACTTCTCCGTCGCCACCCGGCTGCTCAGCCCCGACGACTCCCTGTTCGGGGAGATCCGCTCCCGCTGGCTGCTGACCGGGCCCGTCGCCGTCGTCCCCGTACTGCACCCGTGGCTGCGCCGGCTGCTCCTGTGGCGGCTGGCCGCCCGCCCCGACGGGTGGGACGCGGCGCACGAACTCCTCGCCGAGTACTACCGCGGCGAGGGAAAGCCGGTGCAGCAGATGTACCACCAGCTGGCCCGCGGGCGGACCGAGGAGGTCGCCGCGCACCTGACGCGGCGCTTCACCGCCGTACCGGCCGCGCAGTGGATCTCCGAGTTCGACGCGATCACCGCCGCGCCGAACCGCCTCCCCACCGACAGCGGTCCCGTGGAGCTCCTCGCCGGACTCGTCCCGCGCCGGCCCGGACGGGTGATGGACACCGAGTCGGTGATCCACACCCTGGTGACCACCCGCTGGGTGTGGAGCGATCCGCTCGCCGACCCGGCCATGCGCCTCAACGACCTGATCGCCGACGGCTGCGCGCAGCTGTCCCAACTGCGGAGGAACGACATCGTGGCCCTCTACGACGAGGCGGAGCGCTACCGTCACTGGCGCGATCCCCAGACCGCGGGCTGGGAGGGCTGAGCGCGTGCCCAGACTCGAATGGCCCCTGCACGTCGTGCGCCGCGTCGCCCTCGCCACCGCCGCCGCGGTCGCGCTGGTCGCGGCGCTGTGGCTGGGGGTCGGCTGGCTCCAGGAGCGCCAGGCCAGATGCGCCGACGGGGTCGTCGAACAGGGCCCGGACGACGAATGCGTCGGAGTGACCGACGGCGCCTACGTGTTCGCCCCGCACCTCGACGCGGTCACCCGCAGGATCGAGGAGGAGAACCGCCGGGTCCTCGCCAACGCGGACAAGGAACCGTACGTCAGCGTCGCCTACTTCACCTCCTTCACCAGCACCGCCGACGACAGCAACTCGGCCGAGGGCGTCCGCCACGAGCTCCAGGGCGCCTACCTCGCCCAGTTCCGCCACAACCAGGGCGACCTCGCGGCCACCCCCAAGATCCGTCTGCTGATCGCCAATCCGGGCAGCAAGTCCACCCAGTGGAAGCACACGGTCGACGAGCTGATCGCCCGCAAGGACTCCCCGGACCGGCTCGTCGCGGTGGCCGGCCTCGGCCCCAGCAACAACGAGAACCTCGCGGCCATAAGGCGTCTGTCCGAGCACGGCATCGCCATGGTCGGTGCCACCCTGACCGCGACGAACATCCAGGGGATCAACGGCTTCGTCCGGATCGCGCCCACCAACGAGGACGAGGCGTACGCGGCAGCCGGCTACCTCAAACGGCGCGGCGTCGCCACCGCCGTCGTGATCCAGGACGTGGCGGAGGGGAACCTCTACGCCTCCACCCTCGGCACGGCCTTCACCAAGGCCTTCCAGGACGGCGACAAGCACCGGCTCGTCGCCGAACGCATGACCTACGACTCCTCCGTCAGCAGCGCCTGGCAGAACGAACTGCGCTACATGCCCGGCCAGTTGTGCCAGCAGCGCCCCCAGCTGGTGTACTTCGCGGGCCGTGGCCAGCACCTCACCCACTTCCTCGACGCGCTCGCCAACCGCAGCTGCACCGACCAGCAGTTCACGGTGTTCACCGGGGACGACACGACCAATCTGAGCGCCGAACAGCTCGCCCACGCCGCCGACACGCACATCGAGGTGCTCTACACCGGCCTCTCCCACCCCGACATGTACCGCTCGGCGCCCCAGGCGGTGTCCGCGCCGTCGGCGAAGAACTTCCAGCCGGGCGGGCTGCTGGACCAGTGGTTCCCGCGCGATACCCGGGACGACGGCGGGGCCCTGATGGGCCACGACGCGGTGCTCGCCGCGGCGCACGGCATCCAGATGGCGGCCCGCTGGCAGGGTCAGGTCGTCGGCGACGCGGTGGCCCGGATGTTCCACCAGATGGACGGCACCCAGCAGGTGGCCGGGGCCAGCGGGTTCATCTCCTTCCAGAACAACGGCAATCCGCGCAACAAGGCCGTCCCCGTCCTGCGCCTCGACGGCAAGGGGCACGTGGAGTTCGTCGAGGTCTCCGCGGCGGACGGCAAACCACCCCAGGAGCAGTGAGGGAGGGGGCGTGAGCGTGTGACCCCCTCGAACGGGCCTCAGGCCGGCTCCGGATCCTCCCCCGCGGCCGGGGCCTGCGGCAGATCGGGCCCGGGGCCGCGGGCGCAGGAGGGGCACAGCCCGCGATAGGTGACCTCGGCCCCGGACACCGTGAAGCCGAACCGCTGCTCCTGCGGGAGGCCCTCCAGCGGATCGCCGGTCATGTGGACGTCACGGATGGTGCCGCAGCCGGAACACACCAGGTGCTGGTGCGGGTGGTGGGCATTGGGGTCGTACCGTTTGGCCCGGCCGTCGGTGGAGACCTCCGCGACCTCGCCGAGGGCGACCAGCTCGCCCAGGGTGTTGTAGACGGTCGCGCGGGCGATCTCGGGCAGCCGCCGGGCGGCGCGGGCGTGCACCTCGTCGGCCGTGAGGTGCACGTGCTCGCCGTCGAGGACCTCCGCGACGACGCGCCGCTGGGACGTCATCCGCCAGCCGCGCCCGCGCAGCCGCTCCAGCAGGTCGCTCATATCGGTTCACCTGTTCAGGCTCGGGGAAAACGGCAGTGTACAGATACGGATGACTGGATTCCGTCTTTTGGCTTCGCATGCTAGTTGTGCGGGGCCGCCTGCGTGTTCCCGTGCGGCACGGTCCGCGGTGCGCGACCATACGGACGCAGCCAGCGGGGGGAACACCGAGACAGGAAAGAAGGACGGACGTGTCCGGCAGCGAGAGCGAGAACCCAGTCATCCCCGCCCCGACCCCCTCCCCGACCCGCCCACGGGCGAACCGGGACTGGTGGCCGGACCAACTGGACCTCCAGGTCCTCCACCAGAACTCGCCCCTGTCCGATCCGATGGGTGAGGAGTACGACTACGCGCGCGAGTTCTCGTCCCTGGACGTCGACGCGCTGAAGCGGGACGTCTTCGAGGTGATGACGGACTCGCAGGACTGGTGGCCCGCCGACTACGGCCACTACGGACCGCTCTTCATCCGGATGAGCTGGCATTCCGCCGGCACGTACCGCATCGAGGACGGCAGGGGCGGGGGCGGGGCCGGGGCCCAGCGCTTCGCCCCCCTCAACAGCTGGCCGGACAACGCGAGCCTCGACAAGGCGCGGCGCCTGCTCTGGCCGGTCAAGCAGAAGTACGGCCGGAAGATCTCGTGGGCCGACCTTCTGGTGTTCGCCGGAAACTGCGCCATCGAATCCATGGGACTCAAGACGTTCGGTTTCGGATTCGGCCGGGAGGACATCTGGGAACCCGAGGAGGTCTTCTGGGGGACCGAGGACACCTGGCTCGGGGACGAGCGGTACAGCGGCGACAGGGAACTCTCCGGTCCTTTCGGCGCCGTGCAGATGGGACTGATCTACGTCAATCCGGAGGGGCCCGAGGGCAACCCGGATCCGATCGCCGCCGCCCGGGACATCCGCGAGACGTTCAAGCGCATGGCCATGAACGACGAGGAGACGGCCGCACTCATCATCGGCGGCCACACCTTCGGCAAGTGCCACGGCGCGGGCGACCCCGGGTGCATCGGTCCGGAACCCGAGGCCGGCCCCCTGGAGCAGCAGGGCCTCGGGTGGCGCAACACCTGCGGCAGCGGCAAGGGCACGGACGCGATCACCAGTGGGCTGGAGGGTGCGTGGACCACCGAGCCGACGAAGTGGGACAACGGGTACCTCGACAACCTGTTCCGGTACGACTGGGAGCTGACGCGGAGCCCGGCCGGCGCCCAGCAGTGGAAGCCCACGGACCCGGCGGCCCGGGAGGCCGTGCCCGACGCCCATGACCCGTCGAAGCGCCACGCCCCCATGATGCTGACGACGGACCTCTCGCTGAAACTGGATCCGGTCTACGGGCCGATCGCGAAGCGCTTCCACGAGAACCCGGAGCAGCTCGCGGACGCGTTCGCCAAGGCCTGGTACAAGCTGCTGCACCGCGACATGGGGCCCCTGTCCCGCTACCTCGGCCCGTGGATCCCCGAGCCGCAGCTGTGGCAGGACCCGGTCCCCGAGGTCGACCACGAACTGCTCTCGGACGCGGACGTCGCCGCCCTCAAGGAGCGGATCCTCGCCTCGGGACCCTCCGTATCCCAACTGGTCACCGCGGCTTGGGCGTCGGCGGCCAGTTTCCGCGGTACCGACAAGCGCGGCGGGGCCAACGGGGCGCGGATCCGGCTCGCGCCGCAGAAGGACTGGGAGGTCAACGACCTGCCCGAGGTGGCAGAGGCGGTGCGGACCCTCGACGGCATCCGGCAGGACTTCAACGGCGCTCAGACCGGCGGGAAGAAGGTCTCGCTCGCCGACCTGATCGTCCTGGGCGGGTGCGCGGCCGTCGAGCGGGCGGCCGAGAACGCCGGGCACGCCATCACGGTGCCGTTCGCACCGGGACGCACGGACGCCTCGCAGGAGCAGACCGACGTGGAGTCGTTCGGCGTGCTCGAACCGAGGGCGGACGGGTTCCGCAACTACCTCCGGGCGGGAGAGAAGCTGTCGCCGGAGACGCTCCTGCTGGACCGCGCCGCCCTGTTGACCCTGACCGCACCCGAGATGACGGTCCTGGCCGGCGGCATGCGGGTGCTCGGCACCGGCTTCAAGGGGTCCCCGCACGGCGTCCTCACCGACCGGCCGGAGGCGCTGACCAACGACTTCTTCGTCAACCTGCTGGACATGGGTACGCAATGGAAGGTGTCGGAGTCGGCGGAGAACGTGTTCGAGGGCCGGAACCGCGCCACGGGCGAGGTCAAGTGGACCGCCACCGCCGTCGACCTCGTCTTCGGTTCGCACGCCCAGCTCCGGGCCGTCGCGGAGGTCTACGCGTCCGCGGACGCCGGAGAGAAGTTCGTGCGTGACTTCGTGGCGGCGTGGGACAAGGTGATGAACCTCGACCGGTTCGACCTCGCCTGAGCCCGGCGTCCGAGCCCGGATGACGTCCCGGGCTCGGACACCCCGGCCGTGGGCTCTCGCCCTCCCGGATCCGCCCCTCCGGCCGACGGCGGCCGGGACGGGCCGCGTACAACTCGAAGACACCACCGTCGCGCCCTGCCGCGCGTGCGCTCCTCGCCCGTGCGCGGCAGGCGACACTGGGCCCATGAGCGATCACCGCTTCACCCCCGACGACACCGGCTCCCTCATCGCCCCGGCCGCTGCCCGCACCCCTCGCCACCCGCACCACCTCCGCTACGAGAGGCCGGCGGGGACGGCCCGGACCGGCCCCGGGGGACACGGCGCGGCGGGCGCTCCGCGCGATCTCACCGTGGTGACCTGTGCCTGCGGCCTGACGACCCCGGCGATGCCGGACGCCGACGCCCGTCTCGTCTACGAGGAGCACCGCAACGTGATCCGTGACGAGACGGGCTGAGCACCGGCCCGGCGGCCGCGGCCAAGGCCCCTGACCCCATGTCATCTTCCATGGCAAGACCGGACTGTCCATCATCCGGTCACGCTCTTGCCCGGACGGCGAGTTCGGGGAAGTATCCCTATCAATCCGATGGGAAAGGTGGGGATTCGGCAACCGGCCGAAGCCGCCCGACGACGTTCCGGAGTAGCCGACATGACCACCGCCATCCCCCCTGGCACCGCTGTCCGCCCAGCACCCGCGCCGCGCGGCGGCGACCGGGCCTGTCGGTGACGCCCGTGCCGACCACACCGAGCACCGCGGGCCGCCGGCCGGCCGACGAGCGGCGCCGCGCGCTCCTGCGTACCGTCCGCGACGTGGCGGACGACCTCGCCGCGGACGCCATCGCCCGCGACCAGGCGGGCAGGTCGCCGGACGACGAGGCGGCCCGGCTGCGCGAGGCCGGGCTGCTGGCCGCCCTCACCCCGTACGCGTCGGGCCGCGGGGCGGACTGGCGTACCGGATGCACCGTCATACGGAAGATCTCCGCTGCGGACAGCTCCGTCGGCGAGGTACTCGCCCGCCACTACGTACACGCCTGGAGCGGACGCTTCTACGCGGGTCACCAGCACGCGACCGCCCTCGAAGAGGAGTCGGTCCGCGAGCACTGGCTGTGGACCGGCGCGGTACGCACTCCCGCGTCCGGCGACGACATCGAGGGAACCGACCTCACGCTGAGGCCGCGCGCCAACGGCCACGTGCTGAGCGGGCGCCGGTTCGTGGAGACGGCGGTGGCCGTCGCCGACCAGATCGTGGTCGACGCCTCCTGTGCCGTCACCGGTGACGTCCTGGTCGTACGGATCCCGTCCGGCGTGCGGGGCCTGACCGTCGAACCCGCCCACGACCGCCTAGGACAGCGCGTCGTCGGCGCGGGTGAGGTCGTGCTCGACCGGGTCACCGTCCCACCGGGACAGGTGCTGGGCCGCCGGCCGCACGACGAGGAGTCGACCCCGCCCTTCACCGCGCTGGCCGAGCCGGCGCTCAGGCTGGCCCTGTGCCACGTCGGCCTCGGCATCGTCGAGGGCGCGCTCACGGAGGCACGCGACCTCAGCCGGGGCGGTCGCGCGTACCGGCTGCCCGGTGCGGACCCGGACCTCTTCCTGACGTACGGGGAGCTCGCCTCCGCCGCCCAGACGGCCACCGCCGTGGTCGACCGGGCGACGGAGGTGATGGCCCAGGCCCTGGACCCGGGCGCGCAGCTCGACGCCGAGGAGCCCGCGGGCGTTTCCGCCCTGGTCGCCACGGCCGAGACGGTGACGTCGAAGGCCGCCCTGCACGTCACCGCGCGCGTACTGGAGCTCGCGGACGCCCCCGGCCTGGACCGTTTCTGGCGCAACGCCCGCGTCCTGACCGCGCACCATCCCGCCGCGCACCGCCTGCGTTCCATCGGCGAGCACTACCTCAACGGCTCCCACCGCGCGGTGGCGGCCGCCTTCCACTGACGCCGGCCCCGCGGGACACGGATCCACCCGACCGCCGGGCACGGGCGCCCGCCCGGCAGTCAGCGGCGGGCGGCCCACCCGTGGCGGACGTCGACCCGAGCCGTACGGGATAATGGCCGTATGCGGATCTCAGCCAGGGCGGACTACGCGGTACGTGCCGCACTGCAGCTCGCCGCGTCACAGGACGACGGGCCGGTGAAGGCCGAAGCCATCGCGGACGCCCAGGACATCCCGCACAAGTTCCTCGAAGGCATCCTCAACGACATGCGCCGGGGCGGTCTGGTGCTCAGCCAGCGCGGCGGCAACGGCGGCTACCGGCTGGCCAAGCCCGCCCGGTCCATCAGCATCGCGGACGTCATCCGCGTCGTGGACGGACCGCTCGTCTCGGTACGCGGGGTCCGTCCCCCGGACCTCTCCTACACCGGCCCCGCCGAGTCGCTGCTCCCCCTGTGGATCGCGCTCCGGGCCAATGTGCGCGAGATCCTCGACGGTGTCTCGCTCGCCGACGTCGCGTCGTGCGACCTGCCCGCCGACGTATCCGCGCTGACGCGGACCCCTGAAGCCTGGACCAATCCCTGATCCTCCCCGCCACCCACCCCACCTGCGATTTCTCGCATCGCGAGACCCTGGCGTCCACGATTTGGGCAGTCTCTTGGGGCGGGAACCCCCGTCTGCCACTATGCCTACCAACCAGGTGGGGAAACTAGGAATCAAGGGGAGGCGGCCATGCGTACACCGCACCGCGCGGGCCGGAAGCCGGCCCTGACCTCCCGCCGCCACATCGACCTGGTCCGCACCTCAAGCGCCATGTGTCAGCCTGCCTGAAACCGTCCGCGGGGCCTTCGCCCCGCGCACGGAACACCGCCGGGGCGCCGTGCCGCCCCGCTCGCCGTCCGCCGGACGGCCCCCCGGCCGCCCCCACCGCCCGCGCGTCGCCTTCGAGCGCGGGTGTGCGAGGGACTCACTCGCCGTCCACCCCACGGCAACCGACGCCCCACCCTTCCTCCGCCCCGCGACCGCGACCCGGCCGCCGTCGGCCGCAGGTGGGCTCCGTGCGCACCGACGGCCGCGCGTCGCCTCCTCCGTATCCACTCGAACGCCATTCCGTGAAAGGACACCTCCGTGTCTGCCGCAAGACCGCTCACCGCCCTGCGCGCCATCGCCCTCACCGCGACGCTCCCCCTGCTGCTCGCCTCCTGCGGCTACGGCTCCGAGGCCAAGAAGGACGAGCCCAAGGACACCGCGGCCTCCAACGTCGCCGACGGCGCCAAGAAGCTCTCCGCCTCCGAGGTCCGCATCGGGTACTTCCCGAACCTGACGCACGCCACCGCTCTGGTCGGCCTCCAGGAGGGCCTGATCGAGAAGGAACTGAACGGCA
>NZ_JBGWAB010000150.1:0-17580 GCF_041862025.1 Streptomyces sp. AB3(2024) | reverse complement strand
CGGTCGAGGACGCGGGCCGCGAGGCCGCTGTCCTGGGCTCCCTGCGCCGTAATGAGGGCGGTCTGGAGAGGTTCTGGCTCTCCCTGGGCGAGGCCTACGTACGCGGTGTGGCCGTGGACTGGGATGCCGTGTTCGCCGGAACCGGCGCACAACACGTCGACCTGCCCACCTACGCCTTCCAGCGCGACCGCTTCTGGATCGACGTACCGGTCTCCGCCGTCGGCGACGTGGCCTCCGCCGGACTCGGCAAGGCCGAGCACCCGCTGCTGGGCGCGGCCGTCGAACTGCCGGATTCGGACGGGTTCCTCTTCACGGGCCGCCTGTCCCTCACGACCCACCCCTGGCTGGCCGACCACCGCGCCGCCGGTGCCGTGCTGCTGCCCGGCACGGCCTTCGTGGAACTCGCGCTGCACGCCGCCCAGCGGGCCGGCAGCACCGTCCTGGAGGAACTGACCCTGGAAGCCCCGCTGGTGCTCCCCGAGCGCGGCGCACTCCAGCTCCGGCTGTCGGTGGCGGCCCCGGACGCGGACGGGCGGCGGGCACTGCACGTGTACTCGCGCCCCGAGGCCCGGGACGGCGAGGACGGCCGCGGCTCCGAGAGCGAGCCGTGGACGCGGCACGCCGCCGGTGTGCTCGGTGCGGCGGACACCCCGGCCGCGGCGCCGGTCCCGGCTCCGCGGACCTGGCCCCCGGCGGGCGCCGACGAGCTCGAAGTGGACGACCTGTACGAGCTGTTCGCCGCCGGCGGATACGCGTACGGACCGGCCTTCCGCAACCTGCGGGCGGCCTGGCGGCTCGGCGACGAGCTCTTCGCCGAACTCTCCCTCGCCGAGGGCCCGCAGGCCGATGCCGCGCACTTCGGCGTGCACCCGGCGCTGCTGGACGCGGGCCTGCACGGCCTCGCCCTCGGCTCCTTCCTCACCGCCGGCGACGAGGAGCCCGGTGCGGAGGCCCGGATGCGGCTGCCCTTCGCCTTCACCGGCGTCGGCCTGCACGCCGTCGGGGCGGACGCGCTGCGGGTGCGGCTGGCCCCGGCCGGATCGGGGGCCGTGTCCCTCACGGCCTTCGACGAGCAGGGCGAGCCCGTCGTGTCGGTGGAGTCGCTGCTGCTGCGCACGCTCGACCCGGCCGCGCTGACGTCGGCCCGGTCCGCGTTCCACGAGTCGCTGTTCCGCCTGGAGTGGCCCGCCGTTCCCGCCGCGGCCGTCGACCCCGCCGCCACGGCCGGCCGCTGGGCCCTGGTCGGGCCCGACACCCTCGGCCTGGAGGCCGCGCTGCGCGGCGCGGACGCCACCGCCGACGTCTACGGAGACCTCGACGCCCTCGGCGCCGTGGTGACCGCCGGGCAGCCGGCGCCGGACACCGTGCTCGTCACGTACGCCACGCCCGGAGCCGGCCCCGCCGACCGTCCGCAGGACACGGCTGGGGCCGCCCGGCAGGCGACCCGTGACGCCCTCGCGCTCGTACAGGCCTGGCTGGCCGAGGAGGCGTTCGCCGGCTCCCGCCTCGCGGTGCTCACCCGGGGCGCGGTCGAGGCGCGGCCGGGCGAGGGCGTGGCCGACCTGGTGCACGCCTCGGTCTGGGGCCTGCTGCGCTCGGCGCAGTCGGAGAACCCCGGCCGGTTCCTGCTGATCGACCTGGACGCCGGAGCCGACGCAGCGCGGGCGGAACACCCCGCGCTGCTGGCGGCCGCCGTGGCCAGTGGCGAACCGCAGCTCGCCCTGCGCGGGGGAGCGCTGCACGCCGCCCGGCTGGCCCGGGTCCCGGCGGAGCGCCCCGAGCCGCAGGAGGCCGCCGCGGAAGACGCCGCCGCCGAGGCCGCACGGCCGGTACCGGTCCCCGTGCCGGACCCGGACGGCACCGTCCTGATCACCGGCGGCACCGGCGTGCTCGGCAGCCTCCTGGCCCGTCACCTGGTGACCGAGCACGGGGCCCGGCGCCTGCTGCTCACCAGTCGGCGCGGACCGCGTGCGGCCGGCGCGGCGGAACTCGTCGCGGAACTCGCCGCGCTGGGCGCGGAGGCGGCCGTCGTCGCCTGCGACGCGTCCGACCGGGAGGCGCTGGCGGCCCTGCTGGCCGGGATCCCGGCGGAGCACCCGCTCACCGCAGTCGTCCACACCGCAGGGCACCTCGACGACGGGCTCGTCCCGTCCCTGACGCCCGAGCGGATCGACTCGGTGCTGCGGCCCAAGGTGGACGCGGCGCTGCACCTGCACGAGCTGACCCGGGACCTGGACCTGGCCGCGTTCGTCCTGTTCTCCTCGGCCGCGGGCACCCTCGGCAGCCCCGGCCAGGCCAACTACGCGGCGGCCAACGCCTTCCTCGACGCCCTGGCGCACAGCCGGCGCGCCGAGGGGCTGCCCGCCGTGTCCCTGGCCTGGGGGCTGTGGGAGCAGCGCAGCGAGATGACCGGCGAGCTCACCGACGCCGACGTGCAGCGGATGGCGCGCGCCGGTCTGGCCCCGCTCACCTCCGAGCAGGGCCTGGCCCTCTTCGACACGGCGTGCGGTCCGGCCACGGGCAGCGTCTTCCTCGCCATCCGCCTGGACACCGCCCCGCTGCGGGCCCAGGCCGAGTCCGGAGCCCTGCCGGCGGTCTTCCGGGGGCTCGTCCGGGGCGGTCTGCGCAAGGTCGCCGCGCACGGCGCCGGGACGGCGGCGGCCTCCGCCGCCGCGCAGCTCCTCGCGGGCCTGCCGGCTCTGCCGGAGGAGGAGCAGGAGCGCGTCCTGCTCGACGTGGTGCGGGCGCAGGCCGCCGCGGTGCTGGCCTACCCCTCGCCCGAGGCGGTGGGGGAGTCCCAGGAGTTCCTGGAGCTCGGCCTGGACTCGCTGACCGCCGTCGAGCTGCGCAACCAGCTGAACGCGGCCACCGGCCTGCGGCTGCCCGCCACCCTGCTGTTCGACCACCCCACCCCGCTGCTGGTCGCGCAGCGGCTGCGCGCCGAGCTCGCCGAGGGCCCGGGCGTGCCCGCCGGGGCCGCCGGGACGGCGGAGCGGGACGCGGAGGAGGACGCCGGGGTCTTCGGCGCGATGCTCCAGGAGGCGGGGACGCAGGGCGCGTCCGGCCAGTTCATGGAACTGCTGATGCAGGCCTCGCGGTTCAGGCCCTCGTTCTCCTCGGCGGCCGAGCTGCGCCGGGCGCCCGCCCTGGTGCGGCTGGCGCGCGGCGAGGAGGGTCCGGGACTGGTCTGCTTCTCCTCGATCCTGTCGATCTCCGGGCCGCACCAGTACGCCCGGTTCGCCTCCGCCTTCCGCGGCCGGCGCGACGTCCACGCCATGGCGGCCCCCGGCTTCCTGCGGGGCGAGCAGCTGCCCTCGACGGCCGGAGCGGTGATCGAGGCCCAGGCCGAGGCCGTCCTGCGGCACACGGACGGGGCGCCGTTCGTGCTCCTCGGACACTCCTCGGGCGGCATGCTCGCCCACGCGGTGGCCGGGCGGCTGGAGGACGCCGGGGTCTTCCCCGAGGCGGTCGTCCTGATCGACATCTACTCGCACGACGACGACGCCATCCTCGGCATCCAGCCGGGGCTGTCGGAAGGCGTCGACGAGCGTCAGGGCAGCTACGTCCCGGTGGACGACAGCCGGCTGCTGGCGATGGGCGCCTACTTCCGGCTCTTCGGCGGCTGGAAGCCGCAGGCGGTGAAGTCGCCCACGCTGCTGGTCCGGGCCGAGGAGCGGTTCTTCGACTGGAAGCGCGCGGCGACCGGCGACTGGCGTTCCTACTGGGACCTGGAGCACACGGCCGTGGACGCCCTCGGCAACCACTTCACGATGATGGAGCAGCACGCGCAGGAGACCGCGGGAGCGGTCGGGCAGTGGCTGGACGCCCGGTCCTGAGCGCGGCCCGGACGGTGACACGAGAGCAGGGCCCCACCCCCCTCCGGGGGGTGGGGCCCTGCCCCGTCCGCGGCGGTGCGGACGCCTCAGGCGCCGCGCCGGACCCGCGCCGCCCGGGAGCGTTCGAGAGCGTGCTGCCGCTCGCGCTCGCGGGCCCGCTTCTTGGGCAGGCCCACCGCGTGCACCTCGAAGTTGTCCTTGGTGACGTCGAGCCGGTGGAAGAGGCTGTCGGGGCCGGTCATGTACAGGGTGCCCACGCCGAGCCCCTTGAGGGACTCCACCATGCGCGGCCAGTGGATGGGCCGGTCGAAGGTGTCCAGCATCATGGTGCGCATTCCGGCGGCGTCCCGGATGACGCTGCCGTCGTGGTCGACGACCACGGGCAGGGAGGGGTCGGCGAACTCGTACGCACCGAAGACCTCTTCCTCCGCCTTCTTGCGCAGCGCCGAGAAGGCCGCCGCGTGCACGGGCGGCCGCATCGAGTACATGGAGTAGCCGCCGGCCGCGCTGATGCCGGCGTTCAGGGCGTCGAGGTCCCCCTCGCGCACGGAGAGCATGTGGAAGCCCGCGTCGAGCCGGCCGGAGGAGTCGTACCAGGCGCCCCGGTCGTCGAACCCGGCGAGGATCTCGTCCAGCCGGTCCTGCGGGGTGCGGACGAAGCAGTGCGTGACCACGTCCGCGTAGGCGTCCGCGAAGTACTCCTCCTCGCAGCGGGCCAGCTCGGCGGTCAGCCGTACGACCTCGGGGAAGGAGAGCGAGCCGACGAAGGCGGCGGTGGCCTTCTGGCCGAAGCTCGGCCCGGCGCAGACGGTGGGGACGGCGCCGAGGGTGTCCACGGCCCGGTCCGCCAGCGCCATCGAGTTCACCAGGAAGGCGATCTGGAAATCGACCGAATAATCCTCCTCCGCGTCCCGGAAGCGATCGAACACCGAGTATCCGAGCGCCTCGTCCGCCTCCGCCAGACGAACCCGCGCATACGGGTCGAGCAGCAGGAACTTGCCGACCTCGGCGAAAGAGGCGGGTCCCATTCCGGGGAATACGAGCGCGGTTCCGGAGCGCGGTTCCGGAGATTCCGCGGCGGGGGAGCCGAGCGTGTTCTCGGCGGTAATGTCGGCAGGGGAATCGGCGGGGGAATCGGCGGGAATGTCGGCAGCGATCGCGGCGGAACGAGTCATGATCCGTGAATACCTTTGCTTCCGGGAAGGGAATGGGGACGGGCAGCGAGAAGGCCCCGCACCCGGCCGGCGCGCGGTGCGCCGGTCCGGGCACGGGGCCGGGAGGAGGGGGCGGGGGGTCAGTCCTGGGCCCTGCGGTGGAAGCCCTTGATGCCGATCGCCCCGAAGATCAGGATCGCCGCGGTCAGCGCCGACACGCACACCCACAGCGGGATCGAGCCGGGGCCGCCGGGCGGCAGCAGCAGCGAGCGGATGCCCTCGGTGACGTAGGTCAGCGGGTTGAACGTGCACAGCACCTGGAACCAGCGGACCTCTGCCAGTCCGTGCCACGGGAACTGGGTGCAGCCGGTGAACATCAGCGGGGTCAGCGTCACCGCGAAGACGATGCTGATGTGCCGCGGCGGGGCCAGCGTGCCGATGGTCAGCCCCACCGTGCTGCCGGCCAGTGCGCCCATCAGGAGCACGCCCACCGTGGCCGGGAAGCGGTCCATGGGCCATGAGGCGTGGTCGAGGACCAGGAAGCCCATCGGGATCATCAGAAGCGAGGCGACGATACCGCGCAGCATGCCGAAGACCAGCTTCTCGACGGCCACCAGGAAGGTGGGGATCGGGGCCAGCAGGCGGTCCTCGATCTCCTTGCTCCAGGAGAAGTCGATGATCAGCGGGAGCGCCGTGTTCTGGAGGCTCACCAGGAAGGCGTTGAGCGCCACCACACCGGGCAGCAGCACCTGCTGGAAGCCGCCGCCGGTGAAGCCGAGCTCGCCGAGGACCTTGCCGAAGACGAACAGGATGAAGAACGGTTCCACGAGCACCTGGGCGAGGAACGTCGGCAGCTCGCGGCCCGTGACGAAGACGTCCCGCCACAGGATGAAGAAGAACGTACGGGTCACCGAGCGGACGCCCGCGGGCGCGGGCCGCAGCTCGCGGGGGAAGCCGGCGACCGGATCGGGCGCGCCGGTGGCGGCGGTGGTGGTGGCAGTGGCGGTGCTCATCGCAGCTCCCTGCCGGTCAGCGAGATGAAGACGTCCTCCAGCGTGGCGGTGCCCACTTTGATGTCCTTGATGTCGCAGTTCGCCGCCGCGAGGGTGGTGATCGCGGCCGGGAGCAGCGCGCCGGTCGGCGCGTCGCTGTACAGGCGCAGCCGTACGGGGGCGTCCGCGTCGGCCCCGTCCGCCGCGGCGTCCGGGCCCTGCCCCCCCTCCTCGCCGCGGGGCGGCTCGACCCGCTCGACCCGCGTCACCGCCTCGATCTTCTCCAGCAGGCGGACGACCTCGACGGCGCCGGACTCCCCGGGCCGCACGGTGACGGTGCAGGCCGTGCCGCTCAGGCTCTCCATGAGCGCCTGCGGGGTGTCCAGGGCGAGCAGCCGGCCGTGGTCCACGATGCCGACGCGGTCGCACAGCCGGGCGGCCTCGTCCATGTCGTGGGTGGTGAGGACGGTGGTCACACCGCGCCCGCTCAGCTCGGCCACCCGCTCGTGGATGAACAGCCTCGCCTGCGGGTCGAGTCCGTTGGCGGGCTCGTCGAGGAAGAGGACGTCGGGCCGGTGCATCAGCGCCCGGGCGATCATCACGCGCTGCGCCTGGCCGCCGGAGAGCTGGTCGCCGCGGTCCTTGCCGCGGTCGCCGAGCCCCACCCACTCCAGGCACTCGTCGGCGAGCCGGCGCCGTTCGGCGCGGCCCATGCCGTGGTAGCCGGCGTGGAAGGTGAGGTTCTGCCGCAGGGTGAGCGACTGGTCGAGGTTGTTGCGCTGCGGCACGACGGCGAAGGCCCGGCGGGCCTGGGCGGGATGGGCCACGACGTCCACGCCCTGGACGAACGCGCGCCCCGCGGTGGGGGCCACGCGGGTGGTCAGGATGCCGATGGTGGTGGTCTTGCCGGCTCCGTTGGGTCCCAGGAAGCCGAAGACCTCGCCCCGGCGGACCGAGAAGCTCAGATCGTTCACCGCCGGCCGGTCCCGGTCCCGGTACTTCTTGACGAGTCCGTCGACCACGACAGTGGATTCCACTGGTCTTTCAGGTTTCATTTATGCCTGCGAATCAAGCGGGACGCGCAACGGCGGCCTGGGCTTCGCGGGGGGAATATCGCGTGACCGGCCGCGCGTCGGGCGCCGACTGAATAGGACACGGAACTGATGGCTTCCTGTCTAGCATGCGGGGTGGGCCGGCGGCCCAGGCGGGGGCATGGCTAGGGGCGATGCCCAATTGGTTAGGGGGGAATAGGGGTGATCGCGGATTGCCGCCGGGAAATATGCTCACGACGCCACCGCGTGACCGCGCCGGACATCTCCGTTCGCCTCACCTTTCCCGCGAGGAGACCCCGTGAAAGCACTCGTTCTGTCGGGGAGATCCGGCACCAGCCCGCGCCCCCTGCCCGCCGCGGCCGAGGGGCGGCCGGGCCCGGACGCCGGCAAGCCGGGGCTCTTCCACGTCCTGGAGGGGATCGCCGACGCGGGCATCCTCGACGTCGGCATCGTCCTCGGGGAGGGCGCCGACGAGGTCCGGGCGGCCGTCGGCGACGGCGCCCGCTTCGGCGTCAGCGTCACCTACCTGCCCCAGCACCGGCCGCTGGGCCCGGCCCACGCCCTGCGCTGCGCGCGGGACTGGCTGGGCGAGGACGACTTCGTGACGCTCTCGGGCGACACCTTCGTCCCGGGCGGGATCGGCGAGCAGATGGAGGATTTCCGCACCCGGCGCCCCGCCGCGCAGGCGGCGGCGGACCGGCCCGGCGTGTACTTCTTCACGGACGCCGTCCACCGGGCCGACGCCGCCGCCCCCGGCGCGCTCCCCGGCGAGAGCGGCCTGCCGGACGTCCTGCGGTGGCTGGCCGGCCAGGGCCTGGAAGTCGTCCCCGACGGAGGCCTCCCCACCGCCGGTGCCGCAGGCCGCGGCGGGCCACAGATCCGTCCATGAAGGCCCTCCGCACGGGAGGCGCCGTTCGTACGCCCGACCACGAGTCGTCAGGGCACCACCCGATGCGGAGTTTCAGGGAGCATGACGCATGCGCACGACCAGCCCGCCGCCGGGGAGACCACCCCCGACGGGGTCAGCCTGATCCAGATCCGGCAGCCCGCGGTGCCCAGCAGCTACCGGATGATCTGCTTCCCGAGCTCGCGGAACTCACCGCTCTGCTACCTGGCGATGGCCGACCTCCTGCTCCCCACCGTCGAGCTGCTCATCGTCCAGTACCCGTCCCCGCTCTGCGACGAGGACCTCGATCCGGAAGCGGGCACGGGACTCACCGACAAGGTCTTCGAGGCCGTACGGGGCTGGGCCGACCGCCCGTTCGCCCTGTTCGGGCACCGGCACGGGGCCGAGCTCGCCTACGCGGTGGGCTGCCGGCTCGAACGCGAGACGTACACGGCACCCCTGACCCTCTTCGTCTCCGGGCAGGCCGCACCCGGCCACCGCGGCAACCTCGGCCCGCCGCCGCTGGACTGCCGGGTCGTCGCCCTGGCGGCCCGGCACGACCCGCGCGCCACGCTGTCGGGCATGCGGTCCTGGCGGCGCAGCACCTCGGGCCGCTTCGACCTGGAGGTCTTTCCCGGCGCCCAGGGCTACCTGAAGACCTACCGCCGGGAGGTGGTCAACATCGTGCACGACCAGCTGATCTCGCTCGGTGAACCCGACCCGGACTGACCACCCCATCACCGGTGACGCTCGCTGATCCGGCGATCCACCCCATGAACGGGCCCGGCTCCGGCCCGGCGGACCGCACGCCGCCCGGCCGTGGCAGAGCCCAGAGGAAGGACATTGTGCGACCGATGACCGCGAAGATATGCGCAGCAGACTCGGTACGGACCATCGAGGAGTTCGAACAGGACGCCCTCCGGGTGGCCGGGGCCATCCGCGAACGGGGAGTCGGCCTCGGCGACCGCGTCATGCTGAAGGCCGGCAACTCGGCGAGCTACGTGTGCGTGCTGTACGCGCTGATGCACGTCGGCGCCTCGATCGTCCTCGTCGACCAGCAGGAACACCAGGAGGAGACCCGCCGCATCGCCGTACGCACCGGCGTGAAGGTCACCTTCGTCGACGACGACACCCCCATCTACCAGGACGCCGACCCCGTCCACCTCTACGAGCTGATGGTCGCCGTCACCGACCACGAACCCACCGAGCCCGGCCTGGACTTCGGGGCCTGGGGCGAACTGCCCGACGGCCTCATCATGTGGACCTCGGGCTCCACCGGATCCCCCAAGGGCGTGGTGAAGTCCGGTGCCTCGTTCCTGCGCAACCTCCAGCGCAACGCCGACCAGGTAGGGCACCGCCCCGACGACGTGCTGATGCCGCTGCTGCCCTTCGCCCACCAGTACGGCCTGTCGATGGTGCTCATCGCCTGGCTCACCCGCTGCTCCCTGGTGATCGCCCCCTACCGCCGGCTGGACCGCGCCCTTCGCATGGCCCGCGACGCCGGGGTGACCGTCATCGACGCGACCCCCTCCAGCTACCGCAGCATCCTCAGCCTGGTCACCCGCAAGCCCGCGCTGCGCGCCCACCTCGCCGACACCCGCATGTTCTGCGTCGGCGCGGCCCCGCTCGACGCACCGCTGGTCGGCCAGTACGTCGCCGAGTTCGGCCTGCCGCTGCTGGACAGCTACGGCTCCACCGAACTGGGCAACATCTCCTTCGCCACCCTCGACAACCCGGTCGCCTGCGGCCGGGCCATGGAGGGGATCCGGCTGCGGATCGTCGACGAGGACGGCCGCGAACTGCCGGCGGGGGAGACGGGCGAGATCGAGGTCGACACCCCGGACGCCCTGGAGGGCCAGGTGGAGGAGGACGGCACCATCGCCCCCGCGCACGCCACCGGCTGGCAGGCCACCGGCGACCTCGGTCACCTCGACGCGGACGCCAACCTGCACGTCCTCGGACGCAAGTTCGCCGTCCACCGGATGGGGTACACTCTCTACCCCGAACTCATCGAACGGAAGGTGGCTGCCGAAGGCTGCCCCACCCGGATCGTACCCCTGCCCGACGAACTGCGCGGCTCCCAGCTGGTGTTCTTCGTCGAGGACGAGGAGCTGCGGGACGCGGCCCACTGGCGCGAGCGCCTGTGCGGGCTGCTGCCGGTCTACGAACAGCCCAACAAGGTCGTCGTGCTGGAGCAGTTCCCGCTGAACCGCAACGGCAAGCCCGACAAGAAGGCGCTGGCGGTGCTCGCCGCCGAGGCGTGAGGACCGCGCCCCGAGGGGCGGAGCGGTGAAGGCGCCCCCGCGGCATCGCGGGGGCGCCTTCGTCCTGCGTACGGCCGGCGCGCCGGACGGGCGCCCCGGGTCACTCCTCGTAGGGGAGCTCGACGGGCGCCAGCGCGTCGAAGAGGTCACCGGGGCCGGGGTTGTCGGGGTGGCTCGCTCCGCCGAGGTGGTCCACGACCCCCCACACCGCGTTCAGCGCCGTGGTGACGGCCCCCTCCGCGAACCCGCCCGTCCACGACACGTCGTCGCCGCACAGGAAGAAGCCGCGCTCCCCGGCCGGCAGCCCGCGCTGCATGAACTGGGTGAACAGCCGCCGCTGGTAGCGGTACTGGCCCGGCAGGTTCGCCTTGAAGGCGCCCATGAAGTGCGGTTCGGTCTCCCAGGTGATGGTGAGCGGATCACCGATCACGTGGGAGCGGACGTCCACCCCGGGATAGATCGCCGCGAGCTTGCCCAGCAGCACGTCCAGCCGCTCCCGCGGGCCGAGCGTGGCCATCTTCAGGGAGTCGTCGTTCCAGGTGTACGACAGGCACATCACGCCCGGCCGGTCCGGGCCGTCGTCGAAGAGGTAGACCCCGCGCGGCATCCGGTCGGTGAGCGTCATGCTCATCACCGGCAGGCCCGTGTCCGGGTCCACGTCACGCCAGAACGGGCGGTCGGTCAGCACGAACAGCTTGGAGGAGCCCATGTAGTGGGTGCGCTCCACCGCCGTCCACAGCGGCGCGCTCAGCAGCGCCGGATCGGCCTCCACCCGGTTCAGCAGCGTCCACACGTGCGGGGTGTAGACCACGGCCGGGAACCGGTCGACGCGGCCCCCGGTGTCGGTGACGGTGAACTCCGCCCCCGCGCGGGCGACCGCGCGTGCCCCGGGCCGCGGCTCGCCGCCGTGCAGCGAGGCCAGCGAGGTGCCCGCCGGCCAGTGCGCGCACTGGTGGGGCCGGTGTTCCCACAGCCCGCGCGGCACCTGCTGGGAGCCGCCGGCGATGGCCATCTGGTGGTCGTCGGCCTCCGTGTAGACCACGCGCAGGATCTCCAGCAGCGAGTTCGGGAAGTCGGTGTCCCATCCGCCCGTACCGAAGCCCACCTGCCCGAAGACCTCCCGGTGCCGGAAGGAGCGGAACGCCGAGCTGGTGGCGAGGAAGCCGTGGAAGGACTGGTCGTCGAACTCCCGCACCAGCCGGTCCCAGACGTGCTTGAGCGTCTCGACGTCGCGCCGCCGGACGGCGTCGCGCATCGTGGCCAGCTCCGCCCGCTCCTGGAGGGCCTTCTCCCAGGCGGCGGCCACCTCCTGGTAGACGTCGGGGAGTTCGCCGGCCCCGCGCACCGTGTGCCGTACGCCGCCCAGGTCGATGAGGGTGCTGGGGGTGTGCGGCGCCAGCGGGTTGGGGAAGGGGCTGGTGCGCAGCCCCAGCAGGTCGATGTAGTGGAACAGCGAGCGGGCCGACAGCGGGAAGCGCATGGCGCCCATCTCCGCCACGCAGTCCGGCCGTCCCGGGAAGGCCACCGAGCGCATCCGGCCGCCCAGTTGGTCGGCCTCGTATACGACCGGGCGCAGGCCCAGCCGCATCAGTTCGTAGGCGGCGGTCAGTCCCGCCATCCCGCCGCCTACGACCGCCACCGGCGTGCCGGCCCGGTCGGGCGGCAGAGAGCCCAGGCCCGCCGGATGGCGGAGCCAGCCGTCGTAGGAGAACGGGAAGTCCGGCACGAGCATGGTGGTGGGAGCCGGGCTTGCTGATGTCATCTGGAGTACCTCTCGGGCCGGTGCGACATCGCTTCCAGGGGAACCGGAGCGAGCCGGGCGCGGCCGGAGGTCGCGGCATCGCAGCGGGCCCGGACGGCGGGAGGGGCACGAGTCGTACGCCGTGCGCACTCGGTCCGGTCCTCGCACGCTACGCAGCGGCCCCGGAGCCGGACAACCCCTACCGACCCGGGCGTCCGACGGTGCCCGGGCCGCTGTACGGGGTCGCGTCCCCGGCGGCGGTCCGCCGGGCCGGGACGGTGATCACGGTGACGACGAGCCCGCGCCGGGCGAGCCAGCGGCCGGTGAACGCCGTCACCGGGCGGCCGTCGCGGCCGGTGCCCGGGCGCAGCACACGGGCCCGGAAGGAACCCTGGCGCAGGCCCTCGGCCGCGCTGACGGCGGGTCCCCCCGCGGGTCCCCCCGCGAGCCCGGCCGCGCCGGCGCCCGGCGGGCCCTCGGTGTCCGTGCGGAAGGAGATGTCGGCGTCCTCGAAGTCCAGCTCGGTGCCCACCAGCGGGTACCAGGTCTTGTACACGGCCTCCTTGGCGCTGAACAGCAGCCGGTCCCGGCACAGTCGGCCCGCCCCCGTCACCGGCGTACGGGCCCAGGCCAGTTCCCGGGGCAGGGCGATCGAGTCCAGCACCCCCCGGGGCAGCGGCCGGTCCGGCTCGGCGTCGATGCCGATCGCCACCAGGTCGGTGTCCCGGCCGAGGACGGCGGCCGCGTAGCCGGCGCAGTGGGTCATGCTGCCGACCACCCCGGCCGGCCACTGCGGCACGTTCCGCTTGCCCGGCAGGACCGGCGCCGCCGGGAGCCCGAGCGCGTCCAGCGCGCGGCGGGCGCAGCCCCGTACGGTGGCGAACTCCTCGCGGCGGCGGTCCGTCGAGGTGGCGACCAGGGCCGCCTCCTCGGGGTAGAGCACGGCCGCGCCGTCCGGTCCGAACGCCTCGCCCGCGGCCACCCCTTCGGGCAGCAGGGTCTCTATCACGCCGTGTCCTCTCCGCCGGTGTAGGGGAGGATCTGCCGCAGCAGACCCTTGGGGTGGCCGCGCCGGCGCCACTCGCGCGGGTAGCCGATCGACACCTCCTCGAAGCGCACCCCGTCGTACCAGGTGGTCCGGGGGATGTGCAGGTGCCCGTAGACCACGGCGGCCGTACGGAACCTGCGGTGCCAGTCGGCGGTGAGCACGGTGCCGCACCACTGCGCGAACTCCGGGTGCCACAGCACGTCCGTGGGCTCGCGGACCAGCGGGAAGTGGTTGACGAGGACCAGCGGGAGCGACGGGTCGTGCTCCTCCAGCCGGCGCAGGGTCAGCGCGACCCGCTCCCGGCACCAGGCGTCCCGGCTCGGGTGCGGGTCGGGGTGCAGCAGGTACTCGTCGGTGCAGACGACCCCCGCCTCGTGCGCCCGCGCCAGCGACTCCTCCTTGGTCCGCGTCCCCGCCACCCGGAAGGTGTAGTCGTACAGCAGGAACAGCGGGGCGACCGCCACCGGGCCGCCCGGGCCCCGCCACACCGGCCAGGGGTCCTCGGGGGTGACCACGCCCAGCGCGCGGCACAGGTCCACCAGGTGCGCGTAGCGCTTCTCGCCGCGGGCCTGGACCGTGTCCTCGCGCGGGGTCCACAGCTCGTGGTTGCCCGGAGCCCACACCACCTTGGCGAACCGCCCCGACAGCAGGCGCAGCGCCCACTCGATGTCCTCGGTGAGCTCGCCGACGTCACCGGCGACGATCAGCCAGTCGTCCGGGTGGGCGGGGTGCAGGGACTCGGTGATGGGCCGGTTGTCGGCCATCCCGATGTGCAGGTCGCTGACCGCGAGCAGCCGGGGTCCGGGGGCGGGCGTGGATCCGCCCGCGCCGCCGGTCCGGGCGGCGGGATCAGGCAGTGTGTGCGACATCGGATTCCCAACTGACGGGCAGGTCTTGCCGGCGCGTGATGTTGATCTTGCGGTAGACGCGGGTCAGGTGCTGTTCCACGGTGCTGACGGTGATGAACAGCTTCGCCCCGATCTCCCGGTTCGTGTAGCCGTGGGCGGCCAGCGAGGCCACCCGCCGCGGGGGGGGCGGCCGGGGGGGCGCCGCGCTCGGCCGCGTCGCCCGGACGGCGGCGCCCGGCACCGGCGCGGGCATCGCCCGCGGCAGCGTGATGCCGGTCCCGGACGGCTCCGTCCGGGACGGCAGCGTGCCCTCCCGGGTGCCCCGCACCTCGGCGATCCGCCAGGCGCGGCGGGTGCAGCTCCTGCCCTGCGCCGCGTCGCCGAGCCGCTCGTACGCCGTGCCGAGGTCGGTCAGCGTACGGGCCAGCTCGTGCGCGTCGCCCTCCTCCTGGAGCAGGGTCACGGCCCGGTCCAGCAGCGCGGGCCGGTCGGCCAGCGGCCGGGCGGCCGCCAGGACGCGCAGGGCCAGGCCGCGCACGCGGGGTCCGGCCCCGCGGGCGAGCTGCTCCCGGGCGAAGCGTTCCGCCTGGTCGCGGGCGCCGAGGGCGAGCGAGGCCTCCGCGACGCCGATGCGCCAGGGCGCCAGCCCCTCGCGGTCCATGTTCCACTCGCGCATCAGCCGTCCGCAGGCCATGAAGTCCGTCAGCGCCGCGTGGTGGCGCCCGGTGGCGAGCCGGTGCCCTCCACGCGCGTAGAGGTAATGGAGTCCGTAGCGCGTCAGCAGCATCTTCTCGGGTACCGGATGGTCCACCAGGGCCGCCGCCGCCTCGTGGTCGCCCATCGCGGTCCGCGCCTCGATGAGGGCGGACAGCGGCATGCCGATGCCCACGCCCCAGGCGTGCGGCGTGAGTTGTTCCAGCGCCTGCTCGGCCAGCAGCCGCGCCTGGGCCGGCTCGCCGCGGCGCAGCGCCATGTGCGCGCGCATCGCCTGCATGACGGCGGTCCAGCCGGGGGCGTCGTGCCCGGCGGCCTCGTCCAGCAGCCGGTCCGTCCACAGCGCCGCCTCGCCCAGCCGTTCCGTATACAACAGGGCCAGCAGGCAGCCCCGGATCGTGAAGTGGGTCTCGTCCGTGAGCCGGATCCCGGCCAGGATCCGCTCGGCGGCGAGGGCGGACTCCTCGTCCAGGGCGGCCCGCTCCCGGTGGCCCGGGGCCGCGGTGCCGGTGCTCAGCACCCCGTGCAGCACCCGGATGCCGGCCATGGCCCGGTCCTCCGCGGGGCGCCGCGCGGCCGCGTCACCGTCCGGGCCCAGCGCGCCGTCCAGCAGGTCAAGCAGCGTGGGGTACGTCGAGGCCAACATCAGTCGTACGTCCGACAGTTGCGCGGTCGTCGCGGGGTCCGGCGGCTGCGGCATGCCGTCGAGGGCGTGCTGGATCGCGCTCGCCGCATCGTCGATCCAGCCGTTCCACAGCAGATCGCCGACCAGCCGCAGCGAGTCGCCGACCGGCAGCGTCCCCTGGCGCAGCGCGGCGTTGAGCGGCTGAAGTTCCTGTGCCCAGGCGGACGGCTTCGTCCGCCAGATGAATTTGGCCATGTCGGCCCGGAGCTGAAAGCGCTCTCTTTCGTCATGGGAGCACTCCTCGGCCAGCCGCAGGCAGCGCACCGCGAACTCGACCCGCTGGGAGGCCAGCGCCGTGTGAGCGGCGGCCGCGAGGACGCCCGGCACCCAGTCCTCGTCGGGCAGGCCCGGCTCCTGGTCCAGCAGGTGCGCGGCGACCACCATCGGCGCCGCTCCGGCCTCGTACGACAGCCTCGCCGCCCGCCGGCGCAGTGCGGCCACGGCGTCGTCGGCGAGGCTCTCCAGCACCGCCCTCCGTACCGCGCCGTGCCGGAAGCGCTCGCCCTGGAGGATGCCCGTGCCGCCGAGGGCGTCCACCACCTTCGCCACCGTCCGCTCGTCGGTCTCCACGAGGCGGGCCAGCAGCGGGCGCGGCGTCGCGCTGCCGAGCAGCGCGACGCCCTGGGCGACCCGCAGGCCCTCGGCCCCGGTCCGGTGCACGCAGATCAGCGCGTTCTGCACGAACTGTTCGCCCGCGGGGAACGGTCCGTCGACCGCCTCCCCGGCGCGCAGGCGAGGTACGCGGTCGTCCAGCAGGCTGTGGACCAGCAGCGGGTTGCCGCCGGTGGCCGTGTGCAGGGACGCGGCGGCCCGGGCGGTGCGCGAGGGGCCGGGCGTAGCGCCCGCCGGCAGCGGGCTCTCCCCGGTCCGGTGGGCGAGGAGTTCCTCCACTCCCCGCGCGCTCAGCGGGCCCAGCCGCAGGTGCGGCCCTTCCGCCTGGCGGAGCAGCTCGTCCAGGACGCGCGGGGCCGGGGCGCCCGCGTCGGGGCCGCGCGTGACGACCAGTGCGGGGCCGCCCGCCGTCGAGCGGGCCCGGCCGAGGGCGTAGAGCAGGCAGTGCAGGGACTGGGGGTCGGCGTACTGCACGTCGTCGATGGCGATCAGTACCGGCCCGCGCGCCACGAGGCCCGCGAGCCGGGCGTGGAAGGCCATGAGGGTCTGGGCGGGGACGAGTTCGCCGTTGCCGGCGGACCCGTGGAGCGGGAGGGGCCCGGCGGTGTCGACGGTGTCCCGCAGCAGTTCCTCCACCACGCCGAAGGGGATGTGCTGTTCGGAGGCGGAGGTCACGGCGCTCAGGATCCGGACGCCGCTCTCGGCGGTCAGTTCCAGGACCCGGTGCAGCAGGGCGGTCTTGCCCGCCGCGACGGGTCCGCTGACCACGGCCGTCCGGCCCGGTCTGGCGGGGTCCGCGGGAGTGTTGCGGCGCGCGGCGGCGTGTCCGGCGGAGTGAGTGGCGGTGTGGGCCCGGGCGATGCCGGTCACCCAGGCGGTCAGCTTGGCGATCTGTTCATCCCGCTCGACCAACATGGCTGTGGAAGCCTCCCCCTGGGATTCGGAGCGACACATCTCGGTCCTGTCGCATGGCATGGCTATTCCGTGGAGGCCGGACGAGGAGGACGGTTCCCGAGGAGCGCATGGAATTCTGCGCTCACCGTTGGTCAAACGGCAGGCCGGTTCTTCCCGTTCGGCAGGTCCCGATCGAACTCTAGCAACTTTCGATCGGTTCATGAGCGACGGTCGATCGGGGTTCCGTTTTGAATGAAACGCAGTCTGCGCCCGGTTGGTTCACGGAATCGACATGTTCTTCTCGGGGGCGCGTCCGGTAACCTTCCGGAAACCTCAAGGGAACCTCAAGCGGTGCCTATTCAACCTCTTCTGCTCTAGGGGTGGCCGCACGCAGATTAGGGGTCGGAGGAGGTGGAGGTTCTGTGATGGTGGCTCGTTTAATGGCGGGGCGCGGGCCTTCTGCGGTCCGCGGGAAGCGATGAGCCGCCCGCCTCGCGGGGCCGGGGTGGAGAGGGCACATGACGACGAACCTCACCGGGAAAGTGACCGAGCTGCACGATCTGCGCGAGCGGGCGCGGCGCGGGCCGAGTGACCGGGCGACCGAGGCGCAGCACGCCAAGGGCAAGCTGACCGCGCGCGAGCGGATCGCGCTCCTGCTGGACGAGGGTTCGTTCAGGGAGGTCGAGCAGCTGCGCCGGCACCGGGCGAGCGGGTTCGGGCTGGAGGCGAAGAAGCCTTTCACGGACGGTGTCATCACCGGCTGGGGCACCGTCGAGGGCCGCACGGTCTTCGTCTACGCCCACGACTTCCGGATCTTCGGCGGCGCGCTGGGCGAGGCCCACGCCACGAAGATC
>NZ_JBGWAB010000149.1:0-18059 GCF_041862025.1 Streptomyces sp. AB3(2024) | reverse complement strand
TCAGTACATCGAGCAGCAGAATCGTCCGCTGTGACCTGCGGGTCAGAGCAGTTCTGAGAATCGCTTCACCACCGGGCTGAAGCCCGATGCACTGCGATTAGCCCCGGTAGCCCGGCCCGGTGCGGAACCGGGCGAGGGATCAAGGCGCGCCCTGTGGCCAGCCGAGGGTCCTGGTGCCAGGCTGGGCGGTATGAACATCCCTTTCCTGGCCAACTGGCTGAACCGGCACGAAACGGAACAGGGTGCGGGACTCGCCGCCGCCCTCGCGGATCACCCCGAGGGCGTCGCCGAGTTGTTCTCGGAGTGCGAGATGCTGCGGGCGCAGGCGAGGGCGGCCGGGCTCGAACTCGACCAGACCCCGGGCTCCTTGGAGGCCCTCGACCAGCTGATGCCCCGCTGGCGACGGGACCCCGAGGCCGTCCCGTGGCTGGGCAGCGACGCCGGGTTCTACCTCGGCACCGTGATCGTCCGCACCCTCCGCGGATCCGCCTGGCAGTCGTGGCCCAACGGCCGACCCGTGATCCGGCTCGCCTCGGGGCGGGAGCTCGACGTGGTCGAGTCGGGGGTGTCCTGGGCGATGACCGGTTCCCCGGAACTCAGCCAGGCCTACGCGGAGGCCTCCGAGGGCTGATCCGCCTCGGGGGACTGAAGCGCCGATGCGCTTTATGTGGCTTTTAGGCGTGTCGCGGTGAAGCCCCTGCGGCGGCTGGATAGTTTGCGCTGACCTCGACACACCGACAAGTGGGCAGGGCAGCGTATGGCCGTCGATCCGTTGATCGAGCTGCGGGACGTCAACAAGCACTACGGGCAGTTGCACGTCCTGCGGAACATCGACCTCACCGTCGGCCGCGGGGAGGTGGTGGTGATCATCGGCCCCTCCGGTTCCGGTAAGTCCACCCTCTGCCGGACCATCAACCGGCTGGAGACCATCGAGTCCGGCACGATCACCCTCGACGGCCGGCCCCTGCCCGCCGAGGGCAAGGAGCTGGCCCGGCTGCGCGCCGAGGTCGGGATGGTGTTCCAGTCCTTCAACCTCTTCGCGCACAAGACCGTCCTCGCCAACGTCTCCCTCGCGCAGGTCAAGGTCAGGAAGCGCGGGAAGGAGGAGGCGGACAAGCGCTCCCGGGAACTCCTGGACCGGGTGGGCCTCGCGAACCAGGCCGACAAGTACCCCGCCCAGCTCTCCGGCGGCCAGCAGCAGCGCGTGGCCATCGCCCGTGCCCTGGCCATGAGCCCCAAGGCCCTCCTCTTCGACGAGCCCACCTCGGCGCTCGACCCGGAGATGATCAACGAGGTGCTGGAGGTCATGCAGCAGCTCGCGGCCGACGGCATGACGATGGTCGTCGTCACGCACGAGATGGGCTTCGCCCGCTCCGCCGCCAACCGTGTCGTCTTCATGGCCGACGGAAAGATCGTCGAGGACCGCACCCCGGAGGAGTTCTTCACCGCACCCGAGAGCGAGCGGGCCCGGGACTTCCTTTCCAAGATCCTCAAGCACTGAGGGGCGGCCCGATGAGACACACTCCCCGTCGCGCGCGCACCCCGCACGTCCTGCGCGCCCTCGCCCTGATCCTGGCCCTCCTCGCGGCCACCGCCTGCGGCAAGCCCGGCAGCCCTCCGGTCAAGGGCCCGCAGCCCGGGGACCTGCCCGCGTACAAGGTGGCCACCGGCTTCGAGCTCCCCGAGTCCCGCACCTGGGAGCGGGCGAGGAAGCGCGGCCACCTCGTGGTCGGGGCCAAGGAGGACCAGCCGTACATGGGGGAGAAGGACCCCGCGCGCGGGACCTACTCGGGGTTCGACATCGAGATCGCCAAGATGATCTCCGCCTCCCTCGGCTTCGACCCCAAGACGATCGAGTTCAAGACCATCTCCTCCGCCAACCGCGAGACCGCCCTCCAGAACGGCCAGATCGACTACTACGTGGGCACCTACACGATCAACGACAACCGCAAGAAGCAGGTCGGCTTCGCCGGCCCCTACTTCATGGCCGGCCAGTCCCTGCTGGTCCGCAAGGACGAGCAGGACATCAAGGGCCCCGGCGACCTCGCGGGCAAGAGGGTCTGCTCGGCCGCCGGCTCCACGCCCTACCAACGGCTCCAGAAGGAGCACCCGGAGGCGATCCTCGTCGCCTACGACACCTACTCGGTCTGCGTGGACAACCTGCTGACCTACCAGGTCGACGCCGTCTCCACCGACGACTCCATCCTCCTCGGATACGCCGCCAAGGTCCCCGGCGAGCTCAAGGTGGTCGGCGAACCCTTCTCCCGGGAGCCGTACGGCATCGGCGTGCCGCGCTCCGACACCGCCCTGCGCCTCGCCATCGACGACGCGCTGGCCGAGCACGAGAAGAACGGCGACTGGAAGAAGGCCTACGAGGCCACCCTCGGCCTCTCCGGCAAGCCCGCCCCGACACCACCGCCCATCGACCGCTACCCGGCGAGCTGAGGGGAGAGCCACCGCCATGCACGTACTCACCGAGAACTTCGCGCTCTACGGGAAGGGCTTCTGGGGCACCGTCCAGCTGACCTTCTACGGCTCCCTCCTCGCCCTGGTCCTGGGCTTCGTGATGGCCTCCTTCCGGGTCGCGCCCGTCGGTTCCTTCCGGGTCTTCGGCACGGTCTGGGTGAACGTGCTGCGCAACACCCCGCTCACCCTGCTCTTCTTCGCGGTGCTGCTCGGCCTGCCCCGCTTCGGGCTGGTGCTGCCCTTCCAGGTCTTCGCCGTCCTGGCGCTGGGCTGCTACACCTCCGCCTTCATCTGCGAGGTGCTGCGCTCGGGAATCAACACGGTGCCCAAGGGGCAGGGAGAGGCGGCCCGCAGCCTGGGGATGTCCTTCGGGCAGACACTGGGCACGGTGGTGCTGCCGCAGGCCTTCCGGTCGGTGATCCCGCCCATCGGCTCCACGCTGATCGCCCTCGCCAAGAACTCCGCGATCGCCGGCGCCTTCAGCGTGAACGAGCTGCTGGGCACGTACAAGACGCTGAGCGAGCTGGGCTACAACATCATCTGGACCTTCGTCTGGATCGCCGTGGGGTACCTGATCATCACCCTGTCCATCAGCGCGCTCTTCCACGTACTGGAGAAGCGCTACGGAGTCGCCCGATGACCGCGCACGCGCTCCACGGGGACACTCAGTCCACGGCCCTCTACGACCTGCCCGGCCCCCGCACCCGGCGCCGTCACCTCCTCTACGGGGTCGTGTCGACGGTGGTGCTCCTCGGGCTGCTGGCCTGGATCCTCTACCTGCTCTTCGACACCGCGCAGTTCACCGCCGCCAAGTGGAGCCCCTTCACCTACAAGGGCATCCAGGAACTGCTCCTGCGGGGGCTGGGCAACACCCTCAAGGCCTTCGCCTACGCCTCGGTGCTCTCGCTCCTGCTCGGCGCGGTGCTCGGCGCCGGCCGGCTCTCGGTGCACCGGCCCGTGCGCTGGGCGGCGACGCTGTGCGTGGAGTTCTTCCGGGCCATGCCGGTCCTGGTGATGATCTTCTTCATCTTCGTCGCGCTCAAGGCGCAGCCGCTGCCCGCGCTGGTGGCGGGGCTGACCCTGTACAACGGATCGGTGCTCGCCGAGGTCTTCCGTACGGGCATCAACTCCGTGGAGAGGGGCCAGCGCGAGGCGGCGTACGCCCTCGGCATGCGCAAGACGCAGGTCATGACGTTCGTGCTGGCCCCGCAGGCCGTCCGTGCGATGCTGCCCACGATCATCAGCCAGCTGGTGGTGGCGCTGAAGGACACCTCGCTGGGCTACCTGATCACCTACGAGGAGTTCCTGCACGCGGGCAAGCTGATCGCCTCGAACCTCGACTACGACCTGCCGTTCATCCCCGTGGTGATGATCATCTCGCCGATCTACATCGGGATGTGCATGCTGCTGTCCTGGTTCGCCACCTGGGTGGCCCGGCGGGAGCGGCGCAGCCCGAAGACCGCCGCCGTCGAAGTCGCCGCCGCGGAACCCGAGACGGTGCTGCCGGGGCGGTGAGGATCCGCCCCGCCCCGGCGGCAGCCGGGATCACTGCTCGCGCAGCGGTACCGAGACGTACGAGGGATCGGTGCGCGGCGAGGAGAAGGTCAGCTGCGCGCCGGCGGGGTTGTGCTCGATGTAGAGCGGGTCGACCGTGTCCACGACCAGGGCGAGCCGGTGGCCCGCGGGCACGTCGTAGGCGGTGGAGAAGAGGTCCAGGTCCACGCCGAAGGGCTGCCCGGGGGTCTTGCCGTGGAAGGTGTACGGGGCGTTGCTGACCAGCTTGCCGAGGCCGAGGGGGCCCACGTCGTAGAGGTAGGCGACGAACGTGCCGTCGCCCTTGGTGGGCGTGACGGTGGTGTGCAGGCGCACGGTGCCGCGGATCCGGCGCTCCTCCTGGTAGCGGCCGGACTGCCAGACGGCCGCGAAGGCGCGGGGGAGGAGGGGGACGGAGGTGACGGGGGGCGCCTTGAAGAACTGGTCGAGGACGCTGGAGAGCATGACCACGCCGCCGTTGGCCCCGGAGTCGACGTTCGCGAAGACGTGCTCGCTGTCATTCAGGGGGATGCGCTCGGTGCCGCCGGAGCCGACCGACTTCCAGTCGGCGTAGCCCTCGTAGCCGTTGTCGCTGCGGGACTTGATCTGGACGGGGGCCTCGGTGTCGACGCCGTTGCGGTCGTTCTTGAGATAGCGGTCGAACCAGCGGTGGGCGTTGGTCCAGGTGTCGTTGGGCAGGCCGAGGAGGCCGGTGCCCTCGGCGGTGGCGTGGTCGCCGGGGCGCAGCTCCAGCCGCTTGGGGCCGGTGAGCCCCTCGAAGAACTTCGTGTACTGGTTGGGCGGGAAGACGGTGTCGCCCCAGGCGTTGCCCAGCATGATCGCGGCGCCGTTGGCGTTGATCCGGTCGATCTGCTCGGAGGCGGAGCGCTTCCTCCCCCAGTCGATCATCGCCTGTTCCCTGTCCAGCCTCGACCCGAGGAAGTCGGCGAGGATCTGCCGGAGTTCGGGGCCGGGGCGGCCGGTGAGGTATCCGGTGGCCCCGAGGAGGCCGGCCGCCTGGCGGTGCTCGGTGCGGCCGGAGTAGATCGACTCGATCAGGTCCGCCCATCCGCTGAGCGCGACCACGGCCTTGACGCGGGGGTCGTGTGCGGAGGCCAGCAGGCTGATGCCGGCCCCGTACGAGACCCCGCCGAGGCCGATCCGGCCGGGGTCCGCGGGCGTGGTGGCGAGGGCCCAGTCGATGACGGCGGAGACGTCCGCGATGTCGGCGGGGCCCGCCGTCTCGATCTCGCCGCCGGACAGCCAGAAGCCGCGCGAGGTGTAACCGACCACCACGTAACCGGAGTCGGCGAGTTTCCGGGCCTGGGCGATGTATTCGATCTGGGGCAGGCCCCAGCTGCTGGGGAGCACGATCAGCGGGTACTTCCGGCCGGGCTCCGCGCCGGCGGGAGTGAAGACGTTGCCCTTGAGGGTGATGCCTCCGGAGCCGGGAATGTCGTGGAAGCGCAGTTCCGGGGAGGCGGCCGGGGCCGAGGACGCGGGCGCGGCGGGGGCCGCCTGGGCCTGGTGGGGGGCCAGGCCCAGGGCGGTCGCCGCGAGCAGGGCGACCGCGGCCGCCGCGGTGGTGGGGCGGGGTTTCATCGATCGCTCCTCGCGTGCGCCGGTGTCCTGAAGTGACCCGACGGTAACGGGAGGGGTTTACCGAAGGTAACCCGCCGGTAAGTTACGTGGTGGTAACAATCGATCGGGGATCAGCCGCTCTGGGCGCCGCCGGCCAGCGCGCTCTTGGCCTTCCACGCGTCCCAGGACAGGTTCCATTCGCCGTAGCCGTTGCCGAGGTCGGCCTTGCCCTTGGAGCCGCTGCCGACCACTTCGAGCGGGTCGCCGGCCTGCACCTGCTCGTATACGGACTTGGCGTTGGCGTCGCTCATGCCGACGCAGCCGGAACTGGTGTTGGCGCTGCCGAAGTTGGCGGAGTTCCAGGGGGCTGCGTGCACGTACATGCCCGACCAGGTCAGGCGCATCGAGTAGTCGACCATCTTGTCGTAGGCGTCGCCGAGACCCACCGTCTGGGAGTCCATCCGGATGGTGCCCTCCTTGGCCATCAGCACCATTTTCCCGGACCAGGAGGCCTTCTGGCCGCCCGGAGTGCCCGCCGAGACCGGGACCGTCTTCACGACCTGACCGTCCTCGGTGACCGACATCTTCTTCGTGTCGAGGCTCACCTCCATCCGGCGGTCCTTGCCTATCTTGAACTCCGTGCTGTAATCGCGGGCGAAGAGCCCGCCGCCCGCGCCGGAGTCCACGCCGTTCAGGTTCATCTCGACCTTCACGTCCGTGCCGGATTTCCAGTAGTCCTTCGGCCGCCAGTCCACCCGGTCGTTGCCGGAATAGTCCTTGAACCAGCCCCAGGAACCCTCGGTGTTGTTCGAGGTGGTCACCTTCAGCTGCTTCTCGACCTCGGCCTTGTTCTTCACCGGATTGTCGAAGACGAGCGAGACGGGCATCGCGACGCCGACCGTGCTGCCCTTCGAAATGTTGATGGAGACCTTGTTCACCTTGTCGGCGGCCGAGGTCTTGAACTGCGTGTTCGCGTTCTGGCTGTCGGTGTTCTGCGCCTCGACCTTGTAGTCGGTGTTCGGCGCGGCGTTGCGTCCCGAGGTCCAGGTCTTCCCGTCGGCGGCGATCTGCCCGGCCAGTTCACCGCCCTTGCCGTCCGTCACCTTCACCTGCGCCAGCTTGCCGTCGGCGATGGTCACCTTGACCGGCTCGCCCGCCTTGACCTGGTCGCCCGTCAGGTTCACCGAGACGGCCATGGCCGGCTTGTTCTTCGCGTCCGCCTTGGCGCCGCCGCCGTCCGCGCCCCCGTCGGCGCCACCCGAACAGGCGGTCAGCGCGGCGGCGAGCAGCGCGGTGCCGGCCAGCGCCACCTGGCGGACCCGACGACGCGGCAGTGCGGTACGGCGTGTGCGGCTCAACGAAAACCCCTCCGAAGTAATGGTCGTCCGTAATCAAGGAGCGGACGACACGACTCTAGGTTCCCTATTCCGCGGAAAACATCGTCCTCCGGGGTTGTGACGTGCACCGCAGCGAAACAGTTGCCGTTCGGTCACATGAAAGGGTCCGTTCCGGAAAGGACTTTGGTCCCGGAGCAAAGGCCGAAAAGCACTGGCGGGACGCCGATGCCGCCGCGAGCGCACGACCGGGGCCGGAGCGGGACCGTCGGGCGGGACCGGGTTACCCTCCACCTTCGACCAGGTGAAGGGAACACACCTCGATGGAAGCCAGCACCCGCACCGACCCCCGCGCGGCCGGAGCCGGAGCAGGAGCCGGAGCTGGAGCCGAAGCCGGGGCCGATGCCGACGCGGGCCGGAAGGCGCCCGCGGGAGGCGGCTCGGTCCTGCGCAGCGGCGCGCTCATGGCGGCCGGCTCCATCGTCTCCCGGGCCACCGGCTTCCTGCGTTCCGCGGTGGTCGTGGCGGCACTCACCACCGGCCCCCTCGGTGACGTCTACGCCGTCGCCAACACCGTCCCCAACATCATCTACATGCTGCTGGTCGGAGGCGCGCTCAACGCCGTCTTCGTCCCCGAACTGATCCGGGCCGCCAAGGAACACAAGGACGGCGGGGCCGCCTACACCGACCGGCTGCTCACCGCCTGCACCCTGGCCCTCGTGGTGCTCACCGCAGTCGCCGTGCTCGCCGCACCGCTCCTCATCGACGGATACACCGACTACAGCGGCGCCCAGCGCGACACCACCGTCGCGCTCGCCCGGTTCTGCCTCCCGCAGATCTTCTTCTACGGCCTCTTCACCCTCCTCGGGCAGATACTCAACTCGCGCGGCAGGTTCGGCGCGATGATGTGGACCCCCGTCCTCAACAACGCCGTCGTCATCGCCGTGTTCGGGCTCTTCCTGTACCTCTCCCACGGCGCCCCCGACGGACTCACCGCCGCCGGGACCCGCCTCCTGGGCATCGGCACCACCGCCGGGATCGTCGTCCAGGCCCTCGCGCTGATTCCCTCGCTGCGCGCCGCCCGCTTCCGCTGGCGCCCCCGCTTCGACTGGCGCGGCAGCGGCCTCGCCCGCCCCCTGCGCAACGCGGGCTGGCTCGTCCTGCTGGTGTTCAGCAACCAGATCGCCTACTGGGTCGTCACCCGCTTCTCCACCATCACCGGCAGGCTCGCCCACGAAGCGGGGCTCGCGGGCGACGCCGGCTACGCCGCCTACACCAACGCCTACCAGCTGTGGATCGTCCCCCAGGGCATCGTCACCGTCTCCCTGGTGACCGCCCTGATGCCCCGGATGAGCACCGCCGCCTCCGACGGCGACCTCACGGGAGTGCGCAGGGAGATCTCCTACGCGCTGCGCTCCAGCGCCGCCCTCGTCGTGCCCGCCGCCGCCCTCTTCGCCGCGCTCGCCCCGTGGCTGATGGACTGCGTCGCCGGATACGGGCACGTCAGCGCCGCCGACGTCGAGGTCATGGCCGGCATGCTCATCGCCTTCGCGCCCGGTCTCATCGCCTTCTCCGCCCAGTACGTGCTCGCCCGCGGCTTCTACGCCCTCTCCGACACCCGGACCCCCTTCTTCCTCAACCTGGTCATCGTCGCCCTGAACGCCGGGCTCTCCTACGCCGCGTACGCCGTCCTCCCGCTGCGCTGGGCCGTGACCGGCATGGCCGCGGCCACCTCGATCGCCTTCACGGCCGGCGCCGCCGTGACCGCGTACGCCCTCGCGCGCCGGCTCGGCCCGCGCGCCCGGCCCCGTACCGCCGCCCGCCCCACGGCCCTCGGGACCCACCTGCGCCTGCTCGCCGCCTGCCTGCCCGCGGGGGCCGTCGCGTACGCGACGGCCAGGGCCGCCGACGGCCTCGGGGCCTACGCGGCGGCCGGGGCGGGAACCATCGTGCTCACGCTGGTCGTCGTACTCCTCGCCGGGCCCCTGCGCCTGACGGAGATCACCGACCTGATCGACTCCCTGCGGCGCAAGACCGGCCGAAAGCGGGAGGAGACCGTATGAAACACCCTGGGATACTGACCGGATGCCACGCGTACTGCTGATCGAGGACGACCCTTCCATCCGGGAAGGGGTGGGACTCGGCCTGCGCCGCCGCGGCCACGAGGTGAGAGCCGCCGACACCGGCGAGGCCGGCCTCGCCCTCATGGGCGGCTTCCACCCCGACCTGGTGCTCCTCGACCTCATGCTGCCCGGGATCAACGGAGTCCAGGTGTGCCGCCGGATCCGCGAGACCAGCGAGGTCCCGATCATCATGCTCACCGCGCGCGGCGACGACTTCGACATCGTCGTCGGCCTGGAGGCCGGGGCCGACGACTACATCGTCAAACCCGCCCGCACCGAGATCATCGAAGCCCGCATCAAGGCCGTGCTGCGCCGCCTCAGCGACCCCGGGGGCCGCCCCGGCGTGGAACACCACGGCGAACTCGCCGTCGACCGAGCCGGCCTGACCGTCGCCAAGAACGGCGAACGCGTCCCCCTCGCCCCCAGCGAGATCAAACTCCTGCTCCACCTGACGGCCTCGCCCGAGCAGGTCTTCTCCCGCCAACAGCTGCTGGAATACGTGTGGGAGCACAGCTACCACGCCGACGCCCGGCTCGTGGACGCCTGCGTGCGCAGGCTTCGCAACAAGATCGAGGAACCGGGCGGCAACCCCCGCTACATACAGACCGTGCGGGGCTTCGGCTACCGCTTCGGACCGCTCGGACCGCGTTAGGACTGCTGCCGTGCGAAAGTTCGCGCCGCTGGGGCTGCGTACCCGTCTGATCGCGGCGTTCCTCCTCGTCGCCGCCATCTGCGCCGTCAGCACGGCCGCCCTCACCTACCGTCAGGCCCGCAGCGCCGTCCTCACCCAGAGCCAGGACACCGCCGTCAGTACCCTGCGCGACCAACTGGAGGCCCAGGCCCTGACCCTGCCGATGGACCGCGCGCAGCTCCAGCGGGTCGTCAACGAGATCGGCAAGCGCGGCAAACCCCACCCCTGGACCGTCTACGCCGAGTACGGCACCCTGCGCGCCTCCTCCAACGTCACCCCCACCACCTCCGGCATCGTCACCGACGCCCTGCGCGCCCAGGTCGCCGACCATCCGCACGGCGCCTTCCAGCGGGTCGAGGACGAGCGGGGCGAGCCGTACCTGACCATCGCCATGCCCGCCGTCTTCACCCACCACGGCGTCCGCGAGCCGACCGGCGCCGTCCTCTACGCCGTCATGCCGCTGCTCACCGAGCAGCAGACCGTCGACGCCATGGTCCAGGCCGCCCGGCAGGGCGCCATCCCCGGCCTCGCCATCGCCGTCGTCCCCGCCCTGCTCGCCGCCCGCAGCGTCCTGCGGCCCGTGCGCGACCTGCGGCGGGCCGCCCAGAGCATGGGACGCGGGCGCCTCGACACCCGTATCGAGGTCCGCGGCGCCGACGAACTGTCCGGGCTGGCCCGCACCTTCAACGAGACCGCCGGAGCCCTGGAAGAGTCCGTCGCCGAACTGCGGGAGGCGGAGGTCCGGGCCCGTCGGTTCGCCGCCGACGTCTCCCACGAACTGCGCACCCCGCTCGCCGGGATGCTCGCCGTCACCGAGGTCCTCGACGAGGACGCCGAACGGCTCGACCCCGACACCGCCAAGGCACTGCGGCTGATCAGCGCCGAGACCGGGAAGCTCGCCGTCCTCGTCGAGGACCTGATGGAGATCTCCCGCTTCGACGCCCGCGCCGCCGAACTCAACCTCGACGACGTGGACGTGGCCGAGGCCGTGCGCAAGACCCTGGAGCGACGCCACTGGGACGACGGGCGGGTGAGCGCCGACCTGCCGCACGGACTCCGCGCCCGGCTCGACCCGCGCCGCTTCGACGTGGTCCTCGCCAACCTCGTCGGCAACGCCCTGCGGCACGGCGGCGCCCCCGTACGGATCGCGGTGCGCACCGAGTCCCGCGACGACGGGGAACGCCTGCTGGTCGAGGTGGCCGACAGCGGGCCCGGCATCGCCGCCGAGGTTCTCCCGCACATCTTCGACCGTTTCTTCAAGGCCGACGCCGCCCGGACCCGCTCCGCCGGCAGCGGCCTCGGGCTCGCCATCAGCCTGGAGAACGTCCGGCTGCACGGAGGCACCCTGAGCGCGGCCAACGCCCCCGACGGGGGAGCCGTGTTCACCCTCGACATGCCCCTGGAGACCACCGCGTGACCCTCCGTTCCGCGTCCGGCCGCCGCACCGCCGCGGCCGTGGCCGCCGCCCTGCTCGGCCCGCCGCTGGTCGCGGGCTGCGGGATCAAACCCACCGGGGTCGTCGAGAGCGGCTCCGCCGCCCGGGTGCTGGTCGCAGCGCCCTCCCGGGCCTCGATCGCGTACTTCGTCACCGGCGAGGGGCGCCTGGTCCCCTCGCCCTATCCCGACTACGCCGACAACAGCCCGCAGGGCAGCCTGCAGTTGCTGCTGCGCGGACCCGGCACGGTGGAGCAGGAGGTCGGGCTCGGCACCCGGCTGCCGCCGCTGGACGCGGGGGCGGCCGGGGGAGTCAGGGCCTTCTTCACCTCGGAGTTCCACCTGGAGGTCCGCGTCCCCTTCCCGGTGGCCGCGCTCGACCCGCTCGGCCTGAAGCAGCTGGTGTGCACGGCCGTGTCCACCGCGGGACCGACCGTCCAGGTGGCGGTGCGCGGCCCCGACACCCAACTGGAGCCCACCCGCTGCGAGGCCGGGCGCTGACACGGGCCCCGGCACCCTTGCGGGGCGCCCCGCGGGCCGCCACCGTGTGGACCATGGACCGCGCCGCAGCAGCCCCGGGCACCACTTCCGACGTCCCCGGGATCCCCGACGTCCCCGGGATCCCCGACGTGTTCGATCCGCGCCTGTACGCCGCGGGCGTCCCGCACGCGCGCTACCGGCTGCTGCGCGACCACCGTCCGGTCGCCTGGCAGGAGGAGCCGGAGGTCGGGGGCTGGCCCGCCGGCCCCGGGTTCTGGGCCGTCACCAGGCACGCCGACGTCGTCCGCGTCCTGCGCGACCACACCACGTACTCCTCCTGGATCGGCGCCACCCAGATCCGCGACCCCGACCCCGGCGACCTGCCGTTCCTGCGCGGCACCATGCTCAACCAGGACCCGCCCGCGCACGGCCGGCTGCGGCGCCTGGTCGCCCGCGCCTTCACCCCCGCCCGGGTCGACGCCTTCGCGGGCCGGGTCCGGGAGCGGGCCCGCACCCTGCTGGCCGCCGCCCGGGACGGCGCCGAGGACGGCACCGTCGACGTGGTGGCGTCCGTCACCGACGAGTACGCCCTGCTGAACCTGACGGACCTGCTGGGCGTTCCGGCCGCCGACCGGGGCCTGCTGCTGGAGTGGACCGTACGGGTCATCGGCTACCAGGACCCCGAGGACGCCCCCGCGCCGCTCCTCGGCCCGGACGGCACCCCGCTGAACCCGCGGTCCCCGGCGCTGCTCGGCGAGATGTTCGCGTACGCCCGGGAACTGGCCGCGCACAAACGCGCGCACCCGGGCGATGACGTGATGACCGTCCTCGCGCAGGCCGGACTGGACCCCGCCGAACTGGAGATGTTCTTCTTCCTGCTCACCGTCGCCGGAAACGACACCGTCCGCAGCGCCGCCCCCGGCGGACTCCTCGCCCTAGCCCGGAACCCCGACGCCTACCGCCGGATCGCCGACGGCAGTGCCCCGGCCGACCGGGCCGTGGAGGAGCTCCTGCGCGTCCACCCGCCCGTGCTCAGCTTCCGGCGCACCGCCGCCCGCGACACCGAACTGGCCGGTCAGCCGATCCGTGCCGGGGACAAGGTGGTCGTCTTCCACGCCTCCGCCAACCACGACGAACGCGTCTTCGCCGACCCGCACCGCCTCGACCCCGGCCGTTCCCCGAACCCGCACGTCTCCTTCGGCGACGGCCCCCACGTCTGCCTCGGGGCCCACTTCGCCCGCCTCCAGCTGCGCACCCTCCACGAGGAATGGCGCACCGCCCTGCCCGCGCCCGAACTCGTGGGGGAGCCGCGCCGACTGGTGTCCAACTTCATCAACGGGATCACGCGGCTGCCGCTACGGGTGTCCGGGCCGCCCGCGTGACGTCCGCGACGAGCTCGGTCACGTCCGGCCCGTAGGCGTCGGAGTTGATCACCTTGAGCAGGAGGCAGAAGGAGTCGCCGCGGTGTGCGCGCGCCAGCTCCCGGTGGTGCCTGGCCAGGTAGCGGGCGGCCGCCTGGTTGCTGTTGGCCGTCTGCCCGGACAGGACGAACACCGGTCGCGTGCCCCGCTCCGTCACCAGCCGCGCCAGCAGTACGTATTCGGCCGCGCCCACCTCCCAGCGGTACGTCAGGCCGCCCACGGTGATCGCCCCCCGGTCCTCGGCGGGCTCGGCCGCGACGACCATCCGCACCCCCGGCAGCAGGGACGCCAGGTGCGCCGTCGTACGCGAGTTGGAGGAGGGACCGCCCACGCAGAACTCGGCGCGCTCGCCGAAGCCCTGCCGGGCCGTGTCGTGGGGGACGATCTGCACGGTCGCCCCGCAGTCGCGGATCAGGGCCGATATCTCCAGCAGCGCGAAGGCGTCGTTGCGGTGCAGGGAGGAATCCTTTCCGCCCATCTGCCGGTTGACTACGAACAGGCAGTCGGAGCCGGTCGGGAGGCCGAAGAAGGCCTGCTTGCGGCGCAGTTCGCGGCGCCACAGGTAGGTCCGGAAGAACCAGCCGAACCCGCCGCTGACGGCGGTGGCCGCCACCCCGAGCACGATGTTGCGCACGTCGTCGTTCATGCGGCGGATGGTAACGGCCGCCCGGCCTTCCTGACGCGGGCGGTTCCGTGAAGTTACGCTGCGCCTCGCAGGTCTGACAGGCCGTCGACTGGAGGAACCGGATGCGCCGTCCCGCAGCACGTCAGTTAGCGCTCGTAGCCCTCGCCGGGGCGCTCGTCTCGACGGGGGCCGCCGCGCCGCCACGGGAGACCGCCGCACCGCCCAAGGTCCCGGTGGCCGCCGGCTACGGCGGCGCCGTGGCCAGCGTCGACGCGGACGCCTCCGCCGCCGGGATCGCGGTCCTGCGCGCCGGCGGCAACGCGGTGGACGCCGCCGTCGCCACCGCCGCCGCGCTGGGCGTCACCGAACCGTATTCGGCGGGCATCGGCGGGGGCGGCTATTTCGTGTACTACGACGCCGCCTCCCGCCGGGTGCACACCATCGACGGCCGCGAGACCGCGCCCGCGAGCGCCACGGCCACCCTGTTCCAGGAGAACGGCGTCCCGATCCCCTTCGACCAGGGGCAGACCAGCGGCCGCTCGGTCGGGGTCCCCGGCACCCCCGCCACCTGGAAGAGCGCCCTCGACGCCTGGGGCTCCCGGCCGCTGGGGCAGCTCCTGCGGCCCGCCGAGAAGCTGGCGCGGGACGGCTTCACCGTGGACGCCACCTTCCGGGCCCAGACCGAGCTCAACCAGGACCGGTTCAAGGACTTCCCCGACACCCGCAAGCTGTTCCTGCCCGGCGGGCAACTGCCGGTCGTCGGTTCCACCTTCAAGAACCCCGACCTGGCCGCCACCTACGCCGAACTCGCCCGCAAGGGCACCGGCGCCCTCTACCGTGGCCCGCTCGCGCAGGACATCGTCCGGGCCGTCCGCACGCCTCCCGTCGACCCGGCGGCCACCCGTGTCGTGCGCTCCGGCGATCTGACCACCGCCGACCTGAGCGCGTACGCCACCAAACGGCAGGCCCCCACCCAGGTGGGCTACCGGGGCCTGGACGTCTACAGCATGGCGCCCTCCTCCTCCGGCGGCACCACGGTCGGCGAGGCGCTGAACATCCTGGAGGGCACCGACCTCTCGAAGCTCTCCGAGGTGCAGTACCTGCACCGCTACATCGAGGCCTCCCGGATCTCCTTCGCCGACCGGGGCCGCTGGGTCGGCGACCCGGCCGCCGAGCAGGTCCCGACCCGCGAGCTGCTCTCGCAGCGGTACGCGGACACCCGCGCCTGCCTCGTCAGGCCGGACCGCGCCCTGACCAGCCCGCTCGCCCCGGGCGACCCCCGGCACCCGGCCCCCTGCGCCACCACCGGCCAGGTGGCCCCGACCACCTACGAGGGGGAGAACACCACCCACCTGACGGTCGCCGACCGCTGGGGCAACGTGGTCTCCTACACCCTGACCATCGAGTCCACCGGCGGCAGCGCGATCACCGTCCCGGGGCGGGGCTTCCTGCTCAACAACGAGCTGACCGACTTCTCCTTCGCCCCGGCCGCCCCCGGGGTGCCCGACCCGAACCTGCCGGGGCCGGGCAAGCGCCCGCGCTCCTCGATGTCCCCGACCATCGTCCTCAAGGACGGACGGCCGGTCCTGGCCGTGGGTTCGCCGGGCGGCGCCACCATCATCACCACCGTCCTGCAGACCCTGCTGGGCCGCCTGGACCGGGGGCTGCCGCTGGTCGACGCCATCGCCGCCCCGCGCGCCAGCCAGCGCAACCAGACCACCACCGAACTGGAACCCGGGCTCTGGAACAGCCCCGTGCGCACCGAGCTGGAAGCCCTCGGCCAGGGCTTCCGCCAGAACCCCGAGATCGGCGCGGCCACCGGCGTCGAGCGCCTGCCGGACGGCCGCTGGCTGGCCGCGGCCGAGACCACCCGGCGCGGCGGCGGCTCGGCGATGGTCGTCCGCCCCTACGGGAAGCCGTAGGGCGGGTCTACGGGGCGGTGAGGATCCTCGGGCCGTCGGCGGTGACGGCGACCGTGTGCTCCGCGTGGGCGGCCCGGCTGCCGTCGACGGTGCGCAGGGTCCAGCCGTCGGCGTCGCAGGCGTAGTCGTCCGTGCCGCCCGCGATCAGCATCGGCTCGATCGCGAGGACCATGCCGGGGCGCAGCTTCGTGCCGCGTCCCGGCGGGCCCTCGTTGGGGACGCCGGGGTCCTCGTGCATGGTGCGGCCCACGCCGTGGCCGCCGAAGCCGTCCGGGATGCCGTAGCCGGCGGTGCGGCAGACGGTGCCGACGGCGTGCGCGATGTCGCCGATCCGGTTGCCGGGCACGGCCGCGGCGATGCCGGCGGCCAGGGCCGCCTCGGCGGTCTCGATCAGGCGCAGGTCGGCGGGGCGGGGCCGGCCGACCGTGAAGCTGACGGCGGCGTCCCCGACCCAGCCGCCGAGCTCCGCCCCGCAGTCGATGCTGACCAGGTCGCCGTCGCCCAGCCGGTAGTCGTCGGGGATGCCGTGCACGATCGCGTCGTTGACCGAGGCACACACCACCGCCGGGAAGGGCACGGGCGCGAACCGCGGCCGGTAGCCCAGGAAGGGGGAGGAGGCCCCGGCCCCGCGCAGGACCGTGCGGGCCACGGAGTCCAGTTCCCGCAGGGACACCCCTACCTCCGCGGCCCTGCGTGCGGCGGCCAGGGCGCGGGCGACCACCCGGCCGGCGGCGCGCATCTCGTCGATCTCTCGGTTCGTCTTCAGTTCCACCATGCCAATAACTATACCGGTATAACTTTACCGGGATGATTATTGGGGGCGGAGGGGTAGGCTGGGGGCATGGTCCGTACCCCCTTGACCCCCGAAGAGCGCGAGCGCGGCGAGCGTCTGGGCGCGCTGCTGCGCAAGGCGCGCGGTGACCGCAGCATGGTGGAGGTCGCGGCCGGCGCGGGACTCTCCTCCGAGACCCTCCGCAAGATCGAGACCGGGCGCGCCCCCACCCCCGCGTTCTTCACGGTGGCCGCGCTGGCCGAGGCCCTCGGCCTCTCCCTGGACGAACTCGTCCGCGCCTGCGTCCTCGTACCCGCCTGACGGCGGAACCCCGCGCGGCGGTACGCCCGTGCCGGGGGAGTGTCCCGAGGCCGATCGGCGCAACCGGCGGTGGCGGCGCCGGGGCGCGGGGCAGGCCTGACGGCATGCCAGCCGTGAACGAAACGAAACGCCTCGGTATCGCCGCGCTCGGCGCCCTCCTCGCGAGCGGCCTGCTGCTCGCGGCCTGCGCCGACCCCGATGTCCGGGCACCCGCCAAGGACCCCGGCGACCTGGTCCTGCCCCACCGGGGCGACGGGCTCCCGCGGCGCGAGTAGCCGGCCCGCGCGGGCCGGCTCGCCGTCAAGCTTTGAGACTCCCGTAGCCCGCCCGTAACACGGGTGGGATCCAATGCGGTCATGGAGACGCCGACTGCGCTGGTGATCGGGCAACTCACTGAATACGTCCGGGGTTTGACGCGGAGACTGGACCCCGGGGCGGGCTGGTACGGGGAGTTCCTGCGGCGGGATCCGGGTGGGGTGCGGGCCTGCCTGGAGGGGGTCGCGATACCGCCGTGGGACGTACTGGAGTCGCTGCTCGGGGACCTCCCCGGGGATCCGGGGAGCAGGGCCCGGGAGGCCGCCCATGCGGCGGGGCTGCGGACCGCCGCGGTCGCCGCGTGGGACGCGATGCCGGGCGGGGGGCGGGAGCTGCGGCTCCAGCTCGACGTGGCGGCCGGGCAGTGGGCCGCCTCGGAGGCGGCCCTGCGCAGCCTGACCGACCGGCTCGGCGGCACCGCCGACCCGGGGGAGGCGGCCGCCCTGGCCCGGGAGCTCGCCTGGACCCGCGACGACACGGCCCGCGCCGCCGCACGGCACGCGGACCTGACCACCCGCCTGCGGGCACTGCCACTGGCGGGGGTCCCGAGGCAGCGGGAGCGGCAGCCGGAGCCGGGCCCGGACCGGGAGTGGCGGCCGGAGCCGGGTCCGGACCGGGACCGGGAGTGGCGGCCGGAGCCGGGTCCGGACCGGGACCGGGAGTGGCGGCCGGAGCCGGGTCCGGACCGGGACCGGGAGTGGCGGCCGGAGCCGGAGCCGGGTCCGGACCCGGACCGGGCGCGGCACCAGCACCCGGAGCCACCGCTCCAGCCCCTGCCGGACCGGGAGCCGTGGCCGGAGCCGCCCCTGGGGCCGGACCGGGAATGGCGCCGGGAGGCGGAGCGAGATCCGGAGCCGGGTCCGGAGCCGGAGTCGCCGTCGGTCCCGGTCGGGAGGGCCGAGGGGCGGTGGCTGCGGGGAGCGCGCAGGGCCGGTGGGGCCCGGTACGCGGGCGCACCCCCGGCCGCCGCCGTGGCCGCCGCCCCGACGGCCCCCCTCCCCGCCCCGCGCGGCGCCCGGTTCGCGGGCGGGGCCACCGCCG
>NZ_JBGWAB010000148.1:0-18438 GCF_041862025.1 Streptomyces sp. AB3(2024) | reverse complement strand
CCGGGGCCGGGGGGCCGCCCCGCGCGGGTCGCCCACGCCCCGGCCCGGGAGCCCCGGGGCGCGCGCCGCCCAGGGTTCCCGGGCCGCGCTGCTCGGCCCGGACACCACACCGCCGCGCTGGTTCCACATCTGCCGGGTGATCCACACGTCCAGCACCGCCCAGGTGGCCACGACCGTCCCGGCTATCCCGCAGATCACCATGGGGAAGGCCAGCCAGGAGCCCGTCACCGCGAGGAAGAAGGTGACCGTGGCCTCGGTCAGGGTCACCGCCACGATCAGCAGCGCCCGCACCGCGGACGCCCGTACCGGGTCCGGCATGCGGCGCCGGCGGGCCGGTTCCTCCACCCACAGGCCGCGCCCCGGCATCCGCGTCGCCGCGCCGTCCTCTTCGTACATCCTCATGGTCCGCTCACTTCCCGCCCCACGGCCGGCCATGCCCGCCGTGTCCGTCCGCGCCCTCGTCCTGTCAGACGTGCGGGAGCGCCGGGAGATTCCCGGAACCCGGACGTCCGCACCTGCGACAATGATCGCGGAAGGAAGAATTCCAGCCATCCATCCGATTGCGGGAACCGAGGCCCCAGCGAGTGTCATCTGCCACATATCGGGCCGGACTTGACCGGAAGTATCGGACAACTCGTGATCATCGTCCAGGGGTCAGACCGAAAACGTCCGGACACGCCTTCGAAGGCGCGCCCCGGCAGTAGTAGGCTCACGCCGTTTAAATGACGGAACACCGACCTCCGGCAAGGGGGTTGAGCTGGGGGAGGCTGGGGAGGCCATGCGCTTTCGCGGGAAGTCCATCCGCCGGAAGATCGTGGCGTTGCTCTTGGTGCCGCTCGTCTCCCTGACCGCCCTGTGGGGCTTCTCCACGGTCATCACCGGCCGGGAGGCGATCCAGCTCCTCGACGTCGCGTACGTCATCGACAAGGTCGGCTACCCGATCGAGGACGCCGTCCGCGTCATCCAGAAGGAACGACGCCAGACCCTGGTCGTCATCGGCGACCCCACCGCCGCCGCCGCGACCGCCGAACTCACCAAGAGCCGTGCCGCCACCGACGCCATGGTCCGCGAGATCACCGCGAGCGCCCGCGAGCCCAAGGTCGCCGAGGAGCTCACCCCGCAGGCCCGCGCCCGGTTGCGCTCCATCCTCGACGCCTTCCACGGCATCGCCGCGCTGCGCGGCTCCGTCGACCGCAGCTCCCTCGCCCCCGGCCAGGCCCTGGAGCTCTACAGCCGGCTGGTCGACCCCTGCTACGAGTTCCTGTTGAACCTCCACGCCCTGGAGAACGTGGAGATGGACAAGCAGGGCCGTGCCCTCGTCGGCATCACCCGCGCCCGCGAGACCCTCGCGCGCGAGGACGCGGTCATCGCCGCTTCCCTCGCCGCCCGCAACGCCAGCGCACCCGACGTCCGGCACGTCTCCGACCTCGCCGCCAACCGCGGCCTGCTCTACGAGTTCAACCTCGCGATCCTCCCGGCCGAGGACCGCGTGCTCTTCGAGCGGTACTGGAAGGGCCCGGAGACCAAGGCCCTGCGCGACGCGGAGGAACGGTTCATCGCCGCCGGCGCCGGCAAGAACCCCCGCACCGTCACCGCCGCCCAGTGGGACGAGGCCGCGGGCAAGGTCCTCGACGACCTCGCCACCATGGGCACCGCCGCGGGCGACCGCTACCAAAAGCGCGTCCAGCCCGTCGCGATGGAGGTCCTCGTCCAGGCCGCCGTCGCGGGCGTCCTCGGCTTCATCGCCCTCGCCGTCTCCGTCGTCCTGTCCGTCCGCATCGGCCGCGACCTCATCCGCGACCTCTCGCAGCTGCGCAAGGACGCCCACGAGGCCTCCGGCGTCCGGCTGCCCAGCGTGATGCGCCGCCTCGCCGCCGGCGAGACCGTCGACGTGGAAACCGAGGCGCCCCGCCTCGAATTCGAGAAGGACGAGGTCGGCCAGGTCGGCCTGGCCCTCAACAGCCTCCAGCGCGCCGCCGTCGAGGCCGCCGTCAAGCAGGCCGAGCTGCGCCGCGGCGTTTCCGAGGTCTTCGTGAACCTCGCCCGCCGCAACCAGGTGCTCCTGCACCGCCAGCTGACCCTCCTGGACACCATGGAACGGCGTACCGAGGACACCGAGGAGCTCGCCGACCTCTTCCGCCTCGACCACATGACCACCCGCATGCGCCGCCACGCCGAAGGCCTGGTGATCCTCTCCGGCGCGACCCCCTCCCGCCAGTGGCGCAAGCCCGTCCAGCTGATGGACGTCGTACGGGCCGCCGTCGCCGAGGTGGAGGACTACGAACGCATCGAGGTCCGCCGCCTGCCGCGCCTGGGCATCGAGGGCCCCGCCGTCGCGGACGTCACCCACCTGATCGCCGAACTCCTGGAGAACGCCACGGTGTTCTCGCCCCCGCACACGGCCGTCCAGGTCCACGGCGAGCGGGTCGCGAACGGTTTCACCCTGGAGATCCACGACCGCGGTCTCGGCATGAACCCCGAGGCGCTCCTGGACGCGAACCTCCGGCTCGCGGAGACCCCCGATTTCGAGCTCTCCGACACCGACCGCCTCGGCCTCTTCGTCGTCAGCCGCCTCGCCCGCCGCCACGCCGTCAAGGTGGTCCTCCAGACCAGCCCCTACGGAGGTACCACCGCGGTGGTCTTCCTGCCCGCCGAGCTCCTCACCGAGGCCCCCGACACCAACGGCACCGGCATCCGCCTCGACGGCATCAACGGGGCCAAGGGAGCCAAGGGCCTCCTGAGCGGCCAGGGTGCCAAGGGAGTCAAGGCCGCCCCCGTCCCCAAGCCGTCCGACCGGCCGGTGCACGCCGCCGTCGACCGCGCGTCCTCGCAGGCCCGCCCGCTGCCCGCCGGGGTGCTGAACGGACCGGTCGAGCTGGAAGCGCCGCTCGGGGCGCTCGGCCTCGACGGGCCGGAGGGCCTCGACGAGCTCACCCCCGGCGTCCCGGGCCTCACCGGTGTCGGCGGGCACCCGCCCATGGCCTCCCTCGACGACGAGACCCCGCCCGGCGGCATCTCGCGCACCGCCCTGCTGGGGCTGCGCGCCGCGGACCGCCCCCACAGCGACCGGCACCCCGAACGCGGCGCCTGGAAGGGCGACCGGATCGGCGACCGCGGCGCGGACCGCCACCGGGAGCGGAACTGGGACGCCGACGCGGAGTCCGGCCGCACCCGCACCCGCGCAACCGGTCGCGAACGGGAGCCGCTGCCCCCCACGGGCCCGGTCCGCCTGGAGCGCCCCCACCAGGAACCGGTGCGCCCGGACGGCCCCCGTACGGGCGCGGCCGTCCCGCTGCCCCGGCGGCACCCCACCCCGACCCTGGTCGCGGAGCACGGGCGCCGCGTGGAGCCCCGCCCGGCGACCGCCGGGTCCCGGCCCCCGGCCGCGACGGGCCCGCGGTCCGGAGCCGACGACGGAGCGCAGCCGGGTGCGTCCCCGTCGGCGCCCGCGCCCGGGCCCGGCGGGCTGCCCCGCCGGGTGCGCCAGGCGAACCTGGCACCCCAGCTCAAGAACGGCCCGGCGCCCGCCGAGGCCGGGCCCGAAGCCGACCCGGTGACCGACCGCGACGCGGAGGCCGTGCGCCGGCGCATGTCCGCCCTGCAGCGCGGCTGGACGGCGGGCCGCGAACAGTACGCACAGCAGCAGTCCGAGGCCGAGGCCGGCACCCCCGCCGCCAGCGGTCCCGCGCACGAGAACGAAGGGGACGGTCGATGACCGCACCGCAGACCGGAAACGACACCCGGGGCCGCGGCTCCGGCCCGCTCAACTGGCTCCTCGACGAACTCGTCGACAAGGTCGCCAGCATCCGCAAGGCGGTCGTCCTCTCCGGCGACGGCCTGCCCACCGGGAGTTCCAAGGACATCACCCGCGAGGACAGCGAACACCTGGCCGCCGTGGCCTCCGGCTTCCACAGCCTGGCCAAGGGCGTCGGCCGGCACTTCGAGTCCGGCCGGGTCCGCCAGACCGTGGTGGAGCTGGACGAGGCCTTCCTGTTCGTCATGGCGGCGGGCGACGGCAGCTGCCTGGCCGTCCTGTCCGACGCCGACTCCGACGTCGGCCAGGTCGCGTACGAGATGACCCTGATGGTCAAGCGCGTCGGCGACCACCTGGCGACCGCCCCGCGCACCGGGCTGCCAGCCGGAGGGTGAGTCGGACGGCATGAGCGACCCAGGCCAGGACCGACCCGGCGATCCCCGGGGGACCCAGCCCGACACCGGCCACCCGCACTGGTTCGACGACGACGCGGGTCCCGTCGTACGTCCCTACGCCATGACGCGTGGCCGGACCAGCCACGCCGGGCAGCACCGCCTGGATCTGATCGCCCTGGTCGTCGCGGAAGCGGCGGCCGACGATCCGGTCTGGGACCTGACCCTGTCCCCGGAGCACGCCCACATCCTCGGGCTGTGCCGGGAACGCCCCCGGTCGGTGGCGGAACTCGCCGCGGACCTGGACCTCGCCATCGGCGTGGTGCGGGTCCTGATCGGCGACCTCGTCCACGACGAACTGGTCCGCGTGACCAGGCCGGTGCCCCCGGCCGAACTGCCTGATGAATCCATTCTGCGTGAGGTGATCGATGGCCTTCGGGCGCTCTAGCCGCACCGGCGCGATGCATGCCGTGTCGCCGGTCGAGCCGCTGACCCTGAAGATCCTGGTCGCGGGCGGTTTCGGGGTGGGCAAGACCACCCTGGTCAGTGCTGTGAGCGAGATCCGTCCGCTGCGGACGGAGGAACGCCTGTCCGAACCGGGCGCCGCCGTCGACGACATCGACGGGGTGGAGGGGAAGAGCACCACCACCGTGGCCATGGACTTCGGCCGCATCACCCTGCGCGAGGACCTGGTGCTCTACCTCTTCGGCACGCCGGGCCAGGACCGTTTCTGGTTCCTGTGGGACGAGCTGGCGCAGGGCTCCCTCGGCTCGGTGGTGCTGGCCGACACCCGCCGCCTCGCCGACTGCTTCGCCGCCATCGACTACTTCGAGCGGCGCGGGATCCCCTTCGTCGTCGCGGTCAACTGCTTCGACGGCGCCGAGCGCCATCCCGTGGTCACCGTCCGCGAGGCGCTCGACCTCGATCCGGAGGTGCCGGTACTGCTCTGCGACGCCAGGGACCGGGAATCGGTCAAGGACGTCCTCGTGGGCGTCGTCGAACACGCCATGTCCCTGGCCCGGTCCCGCCGCAGGAGCCTGAGCGCCGGGGCCTGAGCGCCGTCCGTACGCGTCCGCGCGTCAGGGAGCCGGTTCAGGGAGGCGGCTCATGGAGGCGGCCCGTACCCCCGCCGACTGGGGTACGGGCCGCAGCTCTCATGGGGGGATCCGGGGATCCCGCTCGCGGCGCGGGACCGTGGACAGAGTGTGAACCCGCCGTCGGGGGCCGTCAAGCACCCGGACAACACACCCAGTTCACGGCCGCCGCCGCCGTCCCGCCGCCCCCTCAGCGCACCGCCACGACGGCCGAACCGTGGCCGAACAGCCCCTGGTTCGCGGTGATCCCGGCCCGCGCACCCGGCACCTGCCGCGGCCCGGCCGTACCCCGCAGCTGCCACGTGAGCTCGCACACCTGGGCGATGGCCTGCGCCGGCACCGCCTCCCCGAAGGAGGACAGCCCGCCGCTCGGGTTGACCGGCACCCGTCCGCCGAGCGCGGTGGCCCCCTCCCGCAGGAGCTTGACCGCCTCACCCTCGCCGCACAGGCCGATGTCCTCGTACCAGTCCAGTTCGAGCGCGGTCGACAGGTCGTACACCTCGGCCAGCGACAGGTCGCCCGGCCCCAGCCCCGCCTCCTCGTAGGCGGCGCGCGCGATCGACGCCCGGAAGGAGCCGGCGGCGGGCGCCACCGCCACCGCCGAGTCGGTCGCGATGTCCGGCAGGTCCAGCACGGTACGCGGATACGTGGGCGTCACCGTGGACACCGCCCGGATCCGCACCGGGTCGGCCGCCCCTCGCGCCCGCGCGTACTCCATGCTGCTCAGCACCAGGGCCGCGCCCCCGTCCGAGGTGGCGCAGATGTCCAGCAGCCGCAGCGGATCGGCCACCACCGCCGAGGCCGCCACCTCCTCGGCGGTCACCGCCTTGCGGTAGCGGGCGTTCGGGTTGAGCGCCCCCGCGGCCGCGTTCTTCACCTTGACCTGCGCGAAGTCCTCACCGGTGTCCCCGTACAGGGCCATGCGGCGGCGGGCGTACAGCGCGAAGTACGCCGGGTTCACCGCCCCCAGGATCCGGAACCGCAGCCAGTCCGGGTCGTCGGGCCGCTCGCCACCGGCCGGGGCGAAGAAGCCCTTCGGGGCCGCGTCGGCCCCCACCACCAGCACCACGTCCGCCAGCCCCGCCAGGATCTGCGCCCGCGCCGCCCCGATGGCCTGCGCCCCCGAGGCGCAGGCCGCGTACACGCTGGTCACCCGGGCGCCCTGCCAGCCGAGGGCCCGCGCGAAGGTGGCGCCGGCGACGTAGCCCGGATAGCCGGAGCGCACGGTGTCGGCCCCGACGACGGAGTCGACGTCGGTCCACTCCAGCCCGGCGTCGGCGAGTGCGGCACGGGCGGCGGCCCGTCCGTACTCGACGAAGCCGCGCCCCCACTTGCCCCAGGGGTGCATGCCGGCCCCCAGGACGGCCACCTCGCCCCGCACCGGAGCCCGGCCCGGCCGGTCCCCGCTCACGCGCCCCCTCCCACCGGCTTGAACTGCCAGGTCAGCCAGGTGGTCGCGGAGTCCTCGTGCAGGACGCCGCCGACCACCTCGACCTCCATGCCGACCGCCAGGTCCGCCACCGTCACCCCGGGCGCCCCTTGCCCGAGCACGACCATCCCCTCGGCCTCCAGCTCCACCGCGACGAGGGTGTACGGCTCCCAGGGCGCGGCCGGATCGGACACGTACGGTGCGGGCGGCCGGTAGCGGCCGTCGGTGTAGGACCAGACCCGGCCGCGCGGGGACAGCGGGACCTCGGCGAGCTCACCGCCGCCGGGGCAGTGCGGATTGCGGCAGTGGGCGTCCTCGCGCGGGAAGAACACCGCCGTGCAGGCGGAGCACCGGGTGCCGAGCAGGCGGAAGCCGCCCTCCGCGTCCGCCTCCGTGAACCACCCCTGCACGACGGGTGTGCGTGTGCGTTCCAAGACCCCTCCCGGACAGCATCATCTGACGAAGCGTCAGAAGTCTGCCACGGCGGGCGCCGGGGGTCACCGGTTCTCGGCGAGCCACTTCCGCGCGATCACGTCCAGCTCCGCGTCCCGCCCGGCCAGCATCATCCGGATCATCTGCGCGTCCCCCCGCAGTGACCAGGCCGGATGCCCGAAGGTGGCCGGGTTGTTCCCCTCGATCAGGAAGTGCGCGGGCCATGCGGCCCCGTACCCGATCACGGGCAGTGCGGCCAGGTACCGCCGGCGTCCGCGCGCCACCCCGTACACGGTCAACGCCAGCCCGGACAGCGTCCCGCAGAGGTGGACCCACCGCGTGGCGGCCCGGGAGTGCATGGCGACGTAGTACGGCCAGAACTCCTCGTACGATCCGAAAGTCATACGGGCACGCTACTCAGGGCCGCCCGGCGGCGACAGACACCGGAACGTCGAAAGCCGTGTCCGGGAAGGCCTCGGGCCGCAGCGTGAAGTGCCACCACTCCTCGGGCAGGTTCACGAACCCCTGCGCCCCCAACGCCCGCTCCAGCAGCCGCCGATTCGCCCGCGCCGCCGCCGCGACCTCCGGGGAGTCCGTGTGCGAGGCCGGACCGAAGAAGTCGAAGGGCGTCCCCATGTCCACCTCCCGGCGGGCCGCCGGCGCGACCAGCGTCACATCGACCGTACTCCCGCGGCTGTGCGCCGACTTCGCCGCGATGTACCCATCCGGGATCAGGCGGCCCTTGTCCACCTCCGGGTAGTACTCCGCCTTCGCCGCCGGGTCGTCCGGCTCCCCGGCCCAGCGCACGAACCGGTCCACCGCCCGCTGCGGCCGGTAGCAGTCGTACACCTTCAACGCGTACCCGCCGCGCAGCAGTTCCCGCTGCGCCCGGCGCAGGGCCTCGGCGGCCGGCCGGGCCAGCAGGCACACCGGCTCCGCGTACCCGTCCACGACCGCACCCGTGAAGTTCCGCGCGCCCGCGTACCGCATGTCCTCGCCGATGCTCGGATCCACGTCCCGCAACGCCGCGAACCCCGCGAGCCGGCCCTCCGCACCCGCGGGCACCGCCAGCCCGGCCAGCACCGCGGCGACCACCAGCGTCCTCATGCCCCTTGGAATACCATCGCCGCATGCCGGCACAGCTGAAGGACTCGCACTGCTCCACCTGCGGAGCCCTGTTCGACACCGCGCTCTGGCCCCGGACGTGCGCCGCCTGCGGCGCCGTCACCTACCGCAACCCGCTCCCGGTCGCGATCGCCCTGCTCCCCGTCGAGGACGCCTCCGGCACCGGCCTGGTGGTCATCACCCGCACCATCGAACCGGCCCTCGGCGGCATCGCCCTGCCCGGCGGGTTCGTGGACTTCGGCGAGGACTGGCGGGAGGCGGTCGTCCGCGAACTCCGCGAGGAGACCGGCATCGAGGCCCCGGCCGGCGAGGTCGCCCTGGCCGACGTCCTCAGCTCCCCGGCCGGCCACCTGCTCGTCTTCGGCCTCCTGCCGGCCCGCCCGACGTCCGCCCTGCCGCCCTCGGCGGCCACCGAAGAGACGACGGGCTGGCACGTCCTGCGCACACCGGCCGAACTGGCCTTCCCGCTCCACACCCGGGCGGCGGCCGCCTGGTTCGCGGGCCGCTACACCTAGAAGGCCCTGCCGGTCGCGTCCGGCCGGCTGCCGCATCCCGTCCGCGGCACGGCCGACGACCAGGACGGGCACCGCCGCCGCCCTACACGGGCAGGTCCATCACCAGCGACGCCAGCGTCACCACGCCCACCACCGTGCCGGCGACGACCGCACCCCGCGCCCACAGCGCCCGCGCCGGAACGGGCCGCGCGCGCAGGTACGCCCCCGCCAGCAGCGGGAGCACCGCACTCAGCGCCGTCCAGGCCCAGACGTGCCCGAAGCCCGGCGGGGCCTCCGGCAGGGTCCCCAGCCACCGGTGGACGAGCAGCGCGGGCGGCACCGACAGCGCGGCCACCAGGACCGCGACCGCGACCGGCTCCGGCCACGCGCTCAGCCGGGCCGTCCAACGGCCCAGCACCGCGAGGGGTCTGACGAACAACAGCCCGTGCAGGAACCCCGCCGCGACCGCGGCCGCCGCCGTCAGCCCGAGCTCCGCGAACGACCCGCCCGAGGGCTGCCGGGTGACCAGGAACAGCGCCCACACCGTGACCAGCTGCCAGGCGCCGACCACCTCCGCACCCGGCGCCAGGTCCCGTCTGCGCACCCCGCCCGGCAGGCGTCGGTTCGCTGCGCGGGGCCGCGTCGTGGTGCCGGCTAAGACCATCACTGACTCCCTGTCCGATCGGGGCGGCACGCCCGCCGCCGCCCCACAGGCTGTCCCGCCGGCCTATGGCGCCGCTATACCGTTTCCAGGAGCCCCACCGCGCGTGTGAGACTCGACCGGATCGAACCCGGGGGAGTCACATGTACGTACGCACCAAGCTGCCGACGGCGGCGGCGATCACCGTGGCGGGAGCCGCGGCCCTGGCCCTGGCCGGTTGCACGGCCGACCAGGAGGGGGGCGCCGCGAAGCCGTCGGCCCCGAGCCGCTCCTCCACCGCGGCGGCCGGGGCCTTCACCCGGGACACGGTGGAACAAGAGGTCCGGGAGGCCGTGCGGAGGGCCGGCATCGACCCCGACCGCGGGCAGACGACCACGACCCGCAACGGCAGGAAGCACCCCACCATGGTCGACTGGGCGGTCGCCGCGGACACCGGCGAAGCCGACCGGGCCCTGCCCGCGATCGGAGCCGAGCTGGAGCGCCTCGGCTGGCGGCGGCAACCCCGTGACGGCGGGCTCCTCGGCTACGAGAAGTCCGACTGGCACCTGGTGGCCACCGCCATGGGCAAGGACAAGCTTGCCGAGCTCCACGACGGGGACAGCATGCTCTCCCTCATCGTCATGCACCACTCGCCCGACTGACCGGCCGTCGGGCCGTCGGCCGCGGGGCGGCCTTCCCGAGCCGGGAACAGGACACCCCGTACGCCGCGACGCCCCGTACGCCCTACGCCACCCCTCACAGCCCCCGCAGCTCGACGCCGCGCACCGTCGCGCCCGCCTCGTCCTCCACCACCACCGCGTCCCCGGCCCACCGAACGGTGTACCGCTCGACCTCGCCCGCCCCGAACCCCGGGCCCGGGTCCCGGATGACCACCCCGCCGCCCGTCCGGCCCCGGGCGGGGGCCCACGCCTCCAGCCCCACCGTCCCGTCCCGGCGCCGTACCGGCAGCACCGCCCCCGCCCGCGCCAGCACCGGCGTCCGCCCCGGCGGGGCGTCCAGCAGCACCTGCGCGGGCCCCTCGTGCGCCGCCCCCGTGGCGGTGTCGTACCACCGCCCGCGCGGCAACCGCACCGCCCGCCGGTCCGCCCCGCACTCCAGGACCGGCGCCACCAGCAGCGCGTCCCCCAGCAGGAACGCGTCCTCGCAGTCCCGCAGCACCCGGTCCTCCGGCGACCCCCACCACAGCGGCCGCACGTACGGGGCCCCGGTCCGCCGCGCCAGGTGCGCCAGCGTCACGAAGTACGGCCGCAGCCGCTCCCGCTCCGCCAGCACCTCCGCGGCCCGCTCCGCCACCTCCGGCCCGAACTCCCACGGCTCGCGCCGGCCCGCCCAGATCGCCGAGTGCGTCCGGAACAGCGGCAGGTACGCCCCCAGTTGCAGCCACCTCAGGTACAGCTCCGGCGACGGCGATCCCCCGAAGCCGCCCACGTCGGGCCCCGAGTACGGCACCCCGCACAGCCCGAGGCCCAGCACCAGCGCCAGCGAGGCCCGCAGCCCGTCCCAGCCGGACTCCACGTCCCCGGACCACGTGCCCCCGTAACGCTGCATGCCCGCCCACCCCGACCGGGAGAACAGGAACGGCCGCTCCGCCGGCCGCAGCCGCACCAGGCCCTCCCACCCGGCCCGCGCCATCGCCAGCCCGTACACGTTGTGCCCGGCCCGGTGGTCCCCGCCCGCCCCCTCCAGCACGTGCCGGGCCGACCGCGGCAGCGTCGCGTCCCCCCACGGCGCGAACGACACCGGCTCGTTCATGTCGTGCCAGAACCCGGCGAAGCCCTGACCGAGCCGTTCCTCGTACAGCCCGCCCCACCACTCCCGCACCGCCGGATCCGTGAAGTCCGGATAGGCGCACTCGCCCGGCCAGACCTCCCCCCGCACCTCCCGCCCCCGCGCGTCCCGTACGAACGCCCCGTGGTCACCGACCGCGAGCCCCGCGGCGTGCACCGCGTCCCCCGCCTTCACCGCCGGGTCCACGATCGACACCAGCCGCACCCCCCGCTCCGCCAGCTCCGCCGCCAGCCCCGGCAGGTCCGGGAACGCCTCCCGGTCCACCGTGAACACCCGGTGCGCGTCGTAGTGGTCGATGTCCAGGTGCACGGCCGACAGCGCCAGCCCCCGCTCCTCGTACCCGTCCACCACCCGCCGCACCTCCGCCGCGCTCCCGAACCCCCAGCGCGCGTGCTGGTACCCCAGGGCCCACTCGGGCGGCACCGCGGCCGCGCCCGTCAGCCCCGCCCACCCCTGGAGCACCCGCGCCGGCGTCCCCACCAGCACCCAGCACCGCGCCGGCCCGCCCTCCAGACGCAGCTCGCTCGCCCCCGGCCGGTCCGGGCCCGAACCGGCGCCCTCCTCACCGCCGCGCAGCGCCACCCGCCCGTCCCAGGTGTTGTCGTAGAACGCCAGGTGCGTCCCGGCGTCCGCGACCACCACCTGCACCGGCATCGTGATGTACAGCGGATCGGTGTCCGGCCCGAACCCGCCCTTCGGATCCGTGTTCCACAGCCGGTACTCACCGTCCCGCAGCCGCGGCCCCCGCGCCCGCCCGCCCAGCCCGAAGAACCGCGCGTCCGCCGGCAGCTCCGCCCGCTGCAGCCACCGGGACCCGCCCTCGGCGGGCCCCGCCACCGGATCCCACCAGCGCGGCGGCAGCTCCCGCCGCAGCACCGCCCCGCCCGGGGTCCGCACCTCCACCGCCCCGTGCCGGGACACCGCCACCGTCACCCGCTCCGACACCACCCGCCAGCCGCCGCCCGTGTCCGGCTCCAGCACCGCCCGCGGATCGGGCTCCGGGCCGCCGCCCACCAGCGCGTACGAGGGCGTGGGCTCCGCCCCGTCCCAGCCCCAGAACACCGCCCCGCCCACGGTCACCCGTACCAGCAGCTCGGACCGCGCGAACCGCAGCACGCCCCCGCCCGGCCGCGCCTGCGTCCCCGTCAGCAGCCCCGGCACCCGGGCCCGTTCCGCACCCCGGCGCGGGAGCCCCTCCGCGTCCGCCCGCCGGTGGCTCCAGGCCGAGCGCCAGGCCCGCCGCCCGCGCGCCGTACCGATCTCTTTCACCGCACGCACCAGATCACGACCGTCCATGCCGCTCACCCTGCCACCGGCCTCCCGGCCCGCGGGGTGCGTTCAGCTGCCGTTCACCCGGAAAACGATCACATCCGACCGCCCGGGACACCTCTGGTGCGGATGTCGATCACATGGCATGGTCCCTGTGAGCCGCCGCGCACACACCCACGCAGCGGTGGCACCGTACGCACACGAAGCGCGATCCACAGACTTGACCGGGAGCCGACCCATGACCTCAGCCACCCAGCCGGAACCCCTCTGGTCCCCGGGCCCCGACCGGATCGCCGCGGCCCGCGTCACCGCCTTCCAGGCCTGGGCCGCCGACCGCTTCGGCGCCCCCGCCGACGGCGGCTACCCGGCCCTGCAGCGCTGGTCCGTCGACGAGCTCGACACCTTCTGGCAGGCCGTCGCCGAGTGGTTCGAGGTCCGCTTCACCACCCCCTACGAGTCCGTCCTCGAAGACCGCGCCATGCCCGGCGCCCGCTGGTTCACGGGATCCACCCTCAACTACGCCGAGCACGCCCTGCGCGCCGCCGAGGACCCGGCCCGCGCCGCGGACCCCGCCCTGCTCCACGTCGACGAGACCCACGAACCCACCCCCGTCACCTGGGCGGAACTGCGCCGCCAGGTCGGCTCGCTCGCCGCCGAACTGCGCGCCCTCGGCGTCCGCCCCGGCGACCGGGTCAGCGGCTACCTCCCCAACATCCCCGAAGCCGTCGTCGCCCTCCTCGCCACCGCCGCCGTCGGCGGCGTCTGGACCTCCTGCGCCCCCGACTTCGGCGCCCGCAGCGTCCTCGACCGCTTCGAGCAGGTCGAGCCGGTCGTCCTGTTCACCGTCGACGGCTACCGCTACGGCGGCAAGGAGCACGACCGCCGCGACACCGTCGCCGAGCTGCGCGAGGGGCTCCCCTCGCTGCGCGCCGTCGTCCACATCCCGCTGCTCGGCACCCCCGCCCCCGAGGGCACCCGCCCCTGGTCGGAGCTGACCTCCGCCGACACCGAGCCCGTCTTCGAGCCGGTCCCCTTCGACCACCCGCTGTGGATCCTCTACTCCTCCGGCACCACCGGCGCCCCCAAGGCGATCGTGCAGTCCCAGGGCGGCATCCTCCTGGAGCACCTCAAGCAGCTCGGCCTGCACTGCGACCTCGGCCCCGAGGACCGGTTCTTCTGGTTCACCTCCACCGGCTGGATGATGTGGAACTTCCTCGTCTCCGGCCTGCTGACGGGTACCACCGTCGTCCTCTACGACGGCAGCCCCGGCTTCCCCGACACCGGCGCCCAGTGGCGGATCGCCGAGCGCACCGGAGCCACCCTCTACGGCACTTCCGCCGCCTACGTCATGGCCTGCCGCAAGGCCGAGGTCCACCCCTCCCGGGACTTCGACCTCTCCGCCGTGAAGTGCGTCGCCACCACCGGCTCCCCGCTCCCGCCCGACGGCTTCCGCTGGCTCCACGACGAGGTGGCCGAGGACCTCTGGATCGCCTCCGTCAGCGGCGGCACCGACGTCTGCAGCTGCTTCGCCGGCGCCGTCCCCACCCTCCCGGTCCACATCGGCGAACTCCAGGCCGCCTGCCTCGGTACGGACCTCCAGGCGTGGGACCCCGCGGGCAAGCCCCTCACCGGCGAGGTCGGCGAACTCGTTGTCACGGCCCCCATGCCGTCCATGCCGATCCACTTCTGGAACGACCCCGACGGCAGCCGCTACCGCGACAGCTACTTCGAGATGTTCCCCGGCGTCTGGCGCCACGGGGACTGGATCACGATCACCGACCACGGCTCGGTCGTCATCCACGGCCGCTCCGACTCCACCCTCAACCGGCAGGGCGTCCGGATGGGCTCGGCCGACATCTACGAAGCCGTCGAACGCCTCCCCGAGATCAAGGAGTCCCTGGTCATCGGCCTGGAGGAGCCGAACGGCGGCTACTGGATGCCGCTCTTCGTCCACCTCGCCCCCGGCGCCGTCCTCGACGAGGCGCTGCGCAAGAAGATCGCCGCCACCATCCGCGAGCAGCTCTCCCCGCGCCACGTCCCCGACGAGGTCATCGAGGTCCCGGCCGTCCCGCACACCCTGACCGGCAAGCGCATCGAGGTCCCGGTCAAGCGACTCCTCCAGGGCACCCCCCTGGAGAAGGCCGTCAACCCGGGCTCGGTCGACAACCCGGACCTGCTCGCCTTCTACGAGGAGCTGGCCCGCACCAGGAAGTGACTGTCAGTGCCCATGATTACTCTGAGTGAGCAAGCTGTCGCACCACTCAGGGGGAACCATGAAGGGCACACCGGACACCTCGCGCACCACCCGTGACATCAACGGCACGCTGCGCCGCGAGGTCCCCAGCACCGTCGGCCTCCTCGCCGACCCCGGGGACTTCGCGGCCATGCGCGACTACCGCAGCTTCTGCTTCGACCACCACGACGCCTACGCCGACTACCTCCGCCACGTCGACGCCCTGCTCCGCACCCTCGCCGCCGAGGGCGTCCACACCACCGTCGCCCTCTTCGATCCCGAGGAGTACGCCGACTACTGCGCCGAACACGGCCTCGACCCGGACACCATCGCGGCCCGCACCCGCTTCACCGCCGGACTCGGTGGCCCCGGAGGCCTGCCCTACACCGGCCAGCCCGTCGAGGAGCTGCTCCCCCTCCTCGTCGACGCCTCCCTCCGGCAGGCGACCAGGGAGTACGCGGGCATGCTCCTGGCCCGCGCCGGAGAATGCGCCGACTGCGGCACCGACATCGGCCGGGCCTCCTTCGAACGGGCCACCGAAATCCTCCGGCGGCTCCTCGCCGTGGCCGGCCCCGGCCACCACCACCTCGTGTGCAGCGTCCCGGCCCCGGACGAACAGCTCCTCGCCGTCCTCCACGCCGAAACACCCGACGACCCCTGCGGTCCACCCCGGACCGAAGGCCCCGAAGCCCTCGAATTCGCCGCCGTCCTCGCCGCCGGCCTCGCCCTCGGCGCCGCCGGGGGACTGGTGCTCCGCAGCACCACCGAGGGCTTCCGCGACCGGGTCCACGGCTGGCGCCTCGACCGCGGCCGCCTGATCGCCCTCAACGCCGCCTCCGTCTTCGACGCCTACTGCACCGACGCCGACACCGGAGAGCCCGTGGCACCCGAACCGGGCGTCGAATACTGCCCGGGCTACGAGGTGGACCTCCCCGACCCCCACCACTGACCGGCCCCGCACACGACCGAGGGGCCCCCGCCACCGGCGAAGGCCCCTCGATCGATCACGCACGCCACGGCTACTCGCCGGACAGCACCGCCTGGGCGGCCGCCCGGGCCTCCTCCGCGCTGTCCGTCGCCCGCGCGGCCGCGGCCGCGCGCTCGCACTGGGCGAGCGTGTACTTGGCGAGCGTCGCCCGCACGTACGGAATCGAAGCGGCACCCATGGAGAGGGAGGTGACACCCAGACCCGTCAGCACACAGGCCAGCAGCGGATCCGAAGCGGCCTCACCACAGACACCACAGCTCTTGCCCTCCGCCTTGGCGGCCTCGGCCGACATGGCGATCAGGTCGAGCAGCGCAGGCTGCCACGGATCCTGGAGCCGCGACACCGCACCCACCTGACGGTCGGCGGCGAAGGCGTACTGCGCGAGGTCGTTCGTACCCAGCGACAGGAACTCGACCTCCTGCAGGATCGAGCGCGCCCGCAGCGCGGCGGAGGGGATCTCCACCATCGCACCGAACTTCGCCCGCAGACCGGCCTCGCGGCAGGCGTCGGCGAAGGCCTTGGCGTCGAGCCGGTCGGCCACCATCGGGGCCATGACCTCCAGGTACACCGGAAGACCCTCGGCCGCCTTGGCCAGCGCGGTCAGCTGCGTGCGCAGCACGTCCGGGTGGTCCAGCAGGGAGCGCAGACCGCGCACGCCCAGGGCCGGGTTCGGCTCGTCGCCCGGCGTCAGGAAGTCCAGCGGCTTGTCGGCGCCGGCGTCCAGCACCCGCACCACCACACGGCCCTCGGGGAAGGCCTCCAGCACCTTGCGGTACGACTCGATCTGCTTCTCCTCGGACGGCGCCTTCTTGCTGTCGTCCAGGAACAGGAACTCGGTGCGGAACAGACCCACGCCCTCGGCCCCGGCCTCCACGGCCGCCGGCACGTCCGCCGGACCGCCGACGTTGGCCAGCAACGGCACCTTGTGACCGTCCGAGGTCGCGCCCGGACCGGAGGAGGCGGCCAGCGCCGCCTTCCGCTCGGCGGCTGCGGCCTCCAGCTCGGCCCGCTTCTGCGCGGTCGGCTCGACGAACAGGTCCCCCGTGCTGCCGTCGACCGCGATGACCGTGCCCTCGGCGATCTCACCGGCACCGGGCAGCGCCACGATCGCCGGCACGCCCAGTGCACGCGCCAGGATCGCGCTGTGGCTCGTCGGCCCGCCCTCCTCGGTCACGAAACCAAGGACCAGCGCCGGGTCGAGCAGTGCGGTGTCGGCGGGCGCCAGGTCCCGGGCGATCAGCACGTACGGCTCGTCGCTGTCCGGCACGCCCGGCATCGGAACGCCCAGCAGGCGCGCCACGATGCGGTTGCGCACGTCGTCCAGGTCGGCCACCCGCCCGGCCATGTACTCGCCGGCCCCGGCGAGCAGGTCGCGGTAGGAGGCGAACGCGTCGTAGATACCGCGCTCGGCCGTGCTGCCGACGGCGATCCGCCGGTCCACGTCAGCCATCAGCTCGGGGTCCGTGGCGATCATCGCCTGGGCCTCCAGCACGTGCTGAGCCTCGCCACCGGCCAGCTGGCCGCGCGCGATCAGGTCGGCCGATACAGCCTCCACGGCTTGACGGGCGCGCCCCTGTTCGCGCCCCGCCTCGTCCGCGGTGATCTGCTTGGCCGGCGGTTCGAGAACCGCCGTGCCCATGTGCCGAACCTCGCCGATCGCCACACCGTGGCTCACGCCGACGCCTCGCAGCGTTGTCTCCATTTCACCCGTCTCCGATTTGAGCGGCGGGCCCAGCCGCCGCGGTGGATGTCCGACTCGCCCGTACGGGCGGACGCGTCACTGCCAGCCGAAAAGGACGTCGTCGGCCTTGACGTCCCCGGCCTCGACGACGTCGGAGAGGGAGTCGGGGGTCGCCTCGAGCGCCACGACCGGGCAGACCGGCGACTTGCCGGCGGCCTCGACGGCGGAGGGGTTCCAGCGGATGACCGCCTGGCCGCGCGTGACGGTGTCGCCCTTGTTCACGAGCAGCTCGAAGCCCTCGCCGTTGAGCTGGACGGTGTCGATCCCGAGGTGCGTGAGCACGCCATGGCCCTCATCGTCGACTACTACGTACGCGTGCGGGTGCAGAGAGACGATCACACCGTCCACGGGGGCCACCGCCTCCGACGGCTCGCGCACGGGATCAATAGCGGTGCCCGGTCCCACCATCGCGCCGGAGAACACCGGATCGGGCACTGCCGCGAGTCCGATGGCACGCCCGGCAAGTGGGGACGTCACGCTGGTCATGGGGGCCTCCCAGGGGTGGGGCTTCTTCGTGTCGCCGTCACTACCTGTCGCGAACGGCGTACTCTCGGAAGGATATGTCACAGGATGTTCGGGTTCGCCCGATGTTGGTCCCGATCCGGGCTGGTCCTTCGGCACGGAGACTAGTGGACTAGACCGGTGGACTAGACCATACGCGTGAATCGATTTGCTTGGGCACCACGGGGCCTGTACTGTCGTGACTCCCGCCAGGACGTGTCGTGTGAACTTCTCGCGAACAGCCGATGGACGGGACTCCTCCTCCAACAGTGCAACTCTCAATCTCCATGCTTTCCGCGTGCCCTCTGGGTAAACGGACGGTGGTCGGAGAAGCGGAAATCCACTGCTAGAGTTTGGATCGCCGGAAAGGGAAAGCGCGAAAGCGCAGAACCTGGAAAGCGCCGAGGGAAATCGGACACGAAAGAGTCTGATAGAGTCGGAAACGCAAGAACAGAACGAAAGCCCGGAGGAAAGCCCCAGTAAGTGTTACTGAGGGTGAGTACAAAGGAAGCGTCCGTTCCTTGAGAACTCAACAGC
>NZ_JBGWAB010000147.1:0-18560 GCF_041862025.1 Streptomyces sp. AB3(2024) | reverse complement strand
CGAGGACCGGCGGGCCTCGCCCCGGCCCGGCAAGGCACGTCACCGCTGGTCAGGGGCCGGATCGGGGCCGCCCGCCGGTCCGCGTCGGGCGCCGGGTCCCCCGGTGGCGGGCCGGGGCGTACGCGGGAAGGGGGCTCGGCTCCATCGGGCGCGCCGCCCTCCTCTCCGGCCACCGGGCGGGCCGGGCGGCGGCCCGGCGCGGGCCCCGGGGTCGGCCGGAACGGGCCCGGGACTGGCGGTTTTCCGGCGGGAACCGCGTCAACGCCCTTGACACCGAGGCCGGTTCCGGCCCCGCACGGCCGCCGGTCCGCAAACTCCTGGCCGAAAGATCCGCGGAGCGCTACGATCACCGCGATGACCACCGAAACCCTTCACAGATCGGGGGTCCCGTCCACGCAAGGTGAGCGCTGATGCTCACTCAGAACGTGTACGGGGATTCCCGCCTTTCCCTGTGGCTGCGCGTGCGCGAGTTCGCCGTGCCGGCCCCCATGATCGAAACCGCCACCACCCGCCGCCGTGCGGGCGACTGGGCGGGCGCCTGCGCCGCCGCGGGCATCGACGTCGACCTGGACCTGCGCCGACTGGCGCGCACCCACGGCCGGGACCTCGCGGCGCGGATCCGTGCGGACCTGCGCCATCTGGCTCCCGACCTGTTGCGCTGGCACCTGCCGCGGATCGCTCCCGACGGGCTGCTGCGTCCCGGGCTGACCCTCACGCTGGCCCGGTACGAGGGCGCGGGGTACGACGGCTCGTGCCCGGTGCACCTCGTGGTGCGGACGCCGCCCGCCTGGGCGGACGCGGGCCAGCGGTTCAGCCTCGCGCTGTACGACCGTTCCCGTCCCGAACCAGGTGAAGTGCGTCATCCGCACCCGCGCCCCGACCGGCGGTTCCGCCTCGACCTGCACCGCCACCTCTGGGACGCGCGCCGCAGCGACGAACTGCGGATCCGCGCCGGAGCGGGCGTTCCGGCGGCCGGTGGTGGCGCCGTCGCGCCTCGGGAGCTGCCGGAGCTGCCGGAGCTGCCGGAGCTGCCAAAGACGGTCCCGGACGGGCACCGCTTCGCCGTCGGCCGGTGGGCGGCCGAGGCCGGGATCCTGCTCCGCGCCGAGGGGCGCACCGCCGGAGCCGTCACCGTACGGCTCGGCACGCGTCGGCACCTGGTCCTCGACCTGGCTCCGGACGGGGACGGCTCCGGGCCGCCCGCGCTCCGGATCACGGCCGTGTCCGGGGACGCGGCGGCCTCCGTGAGCGGGGACCGCGACGCGCGCGTCCTGCCCGTCCTGCCCGACGCGGCGACCCGCGTGCCGCCCGACCTGGAACTGCTGCGCGCCGGACTGATCGAGGCCGGCCGGCTCCACCCCCTGGTCGCCTCCGCCCTGGAACCCGGGTACCGGCCGGCCGGCCCTCGGCGGGACCCGTACCCGCCCGGCGGGCCCCGGCCCGTCGAGTGCCGGGGCGCCCGGCACCGGATCGGCCCGGTCGACGGGGTGCTGACCGCGCTGGACCACGGCCCGGACGAGATCCGGCGCGAGGAACTGCTGGTGGCGCTCGGCGGGACTCCCCTGCCCTGCCTGCGCGCCATCGACGAGGCGCACCGCCGTCCCGACTGCCTCACCGGCGTCCGCGAGCGCCTCGACCACGGGGACACCGCCGGTGCGCTGGCCGTCGTGGAGGGGCTCCTCGGCCCCGACGCGGTGCTGCGGGGCGGCGCCCTGCGGGACGAGCTCCGGGCGGCGGCTCAGCGGCGCCTCGTGTACGGGCTGTTCCGGGCGGGCCTGGCCGGGCCCGGGCCCGGCCGCGTCCCCGAGGGGCGGAGCCGCCCACGCCCCCGTCCCGCGACCGCCCGCTGAGCCCTCCGGCCGACGTCCGCCGTACCCGCCCCGCCCGCCGTCCCCCCGCTTCCGCATGCCCGCCCCGTCTTCTGCGAACCCACAGGTGATCGATATGTCAGCTCTGTCCCCGTACGCCCCCTCCCCCGCCCGCACCGTCCCCCCGGAGCCCGCCCCGCCCGCCCGGCTCGACGTCGCCGGTGACCTGCTGGCCCTACTGCGCGAAACCACCACCGAACCCCGTCCCGACGTCCAGCTGGAGGCACTGACCCTGGCCGTGGCCGCCGACCTGCCCGTGCTGCTGTGGGGTGAGCCGGGGATCGGGAAGACCGCCGCCCTGACCCAGCTCGCCACGGCCCTGGACCTGCCTCTGACCACGGTGATCGCCAGCGTGCACGAGCCGTCCGACTTCTCCGGACTGCCCGTCATCGGCGACGACCCCGCCGTCCAGGGCGTGCCGATGGCGCCGCCGGACTGGGCCGTGCGCCTCGTGCGGGCCGGCCGGGGGCTGCTGTTCCTGGACGAACTGTCCACCGCGCCGCCCGCCGTCCAGGCAGCCCTGCTGCGTCTGGTGCTGGAGCGGAGGATCGGCGCGCTGCAGCTGCCGCCCGGGGTGAGGATCGTGGCCGCCGCCAACCCGAGGGGGTCGGCGGCCGACGGCTGGGAGCTGAGCCCGCCCCTGGCCAACCGGTTCGTCCACCTCCAGTGGACCCACGACCACGAGGTCGTCGTACGCGGTCTCGGCGGGACCTGGCCGCGCGCGACCCTGCCCACGCTGGACCCCGAACTCCTGCCGGAGGCCGTGGCCTTCGCCCGCCGCGCGGTGTGCGGGCTGCTCACCGCCCGGCCCGAGCTGGTCCACCTGCTGCCCCGCGGCGAGGCCCGCCGGGGCGGCCCCTGGCCGTCGCCGCGGAGCTGGGACATGGCCCTGTGCCTGACCGCCTTCGCGACGGCCGCCGGTTCCTCCCGGGAGGTGCTCTCCCTGCTGGTCCGGGGCACCGTGGGAGACGGCCCGGGTCTGGAGCTGCTGGCCTGGCTGGACCGCATGGACCTCCCGGACCCGGAGACGCTGCTCGCGGATCCGGCCGGCGCCGGGCTGCCGGAGCGGGGGGACCTGCGCCAGACCGTGCTCGACGCGGTGGTGGCCGCCGTCCGGGCACGCCCGGAGCGGTCCCGCTGGGACGCGGCGTGGGCACTGCTGGTCCGGGCGCTGGAGACGGGGGCCCCGGACCTGGTGGTGGTGCCCGCGACGGCCCTCGCCGCGCTGCGGCAGGAGGACTGGGACGTGCCACCGGAGATCGAGCGGCTCGCCGGGGTGGTGACCCTGTCCCGGCGCGCCGACCGGGCGGCGGCCCGGGTCGCGGGCCGGGCCGGCGCGGAGGCCGGCGCGTGACCGGGGGCGCCACCGGGGCGCTGGACCTCGACAAGCTGTTCGCGGCCCGGCTGTACGCCGTACGGGCCCGGCCCTACCTGGCGACGGCCCTGTTCGCCCTGCACGTCGTGGAGTCGCCACGGGTGCCGACGATGGCCGTGGACCGGCACTGGCGGTGCTACGCCTCGCCCGGGTTCGTGGAGCGCACCTCGGTGGAGGAGCTCGCCGCGGTGTGGGTGCACGAGGTGTCGCACCTGCTGCGCGACCACCACGGGCGCGGTGACCGGCTCGCGCGGGAGCACGGGCTGACCGGGCCCGGGGACCGGCTGCGGATGAACATCGCCGCGGACTGCGAGATCAACGACGACGCCTTCGGCGACGGGCTGGTGGTGCCCGAAGGGGCCGTCACGCCGGGAACCCTGGGGCTGTCCCCGGGGGAGCTGATGGAGGACTACCTCCGCCGGTTCAGCCTCGGCGCGGGCACCCTGCACCTGAGCTGGCTGGACTGCGGCAGCGGGGCCGACGGGCTGGACCGCGAGTGGGACCTGGGCCCGGACGGGGCGCACGGGCTCAGCGAGCAGGAAAAGGACGCGGTCCGTTTCCGGGTGGCACAGGGTATCGCCGGGCGCCCGGGGAGGGCCTCGCGGGGCTGGCGGCGGTGGGCGGAGGAGGCGTTCCACCCGCCGCAGCGGTGGCGGGAGTTGCTGGGGGCGGCGCTGCGCTCGGCCGTCTCGGGTTCCGGCGCGGGCGAGGACTACTCGTACGGGCGGCCGTCGCGGCGTTCCGCCGGGGTGCCGGGCGCCGTCCTGCCGAGTCTGCGGCGCAGGCCGCCCCGGGTCAGCGTGATCATCGACACCTCCGGCTCGGTGAGCGACGCCGAGCTGGGCAGCGCCCTCCTCGAAGTCACCGCGATCTCCCGGGCCGTCGGCGGACGCCGCGACCTCGTCACCGTGCTGGCGTGCGACACGGCGGCCCGGGTGGCGGACCCGCTGTGCCGTGCCGAGGGGTTCGCGCTGGTGGGCGGCGGGGGCACCGATCTGCGCTCGGGTTTCGCCCGCGCGCTGCGCACGGCCCCCCGGCCGGACGTGATCGTGGTCCTGACCGACGGGCAGACCCCGTGGCCGCAGGACCGGCCCGGGTGCCGGACGGTGGTGGGCCTCTTCCCCCGGGCGGCTTCGTGGAGCGAGGAGGATCCCGACTACGTTCCGGACGCGCCGCCCGCGTGGGCCCGGGTGGTGGAGATCAGGTAGTCCCCCGGTCCGGAAGGGGTCGAGCGGCATGCCGCAGTGAGCAGCGTGCCGGGCGCCGGAGGGGGGTTCAGCCGCGGGCGCAGGCGGGGCACAGCCCCCGGTAGGTGACCTGAGCGCCGGACACGCTGAAGCCGAAGCGTTCGTCCGCCGGCAGCTGGGCCAGCGGGTCGCCGGTGGGGTGGACGTCGCGGATGAGACCGCAGCCGGAGCAGACGAGGTGCTCGTGCGGCCGGTGCGCGTTGGGGTCGTAGCGCTTGGCCCGGCCGTCGGTGGAGACCTCGACGACCTCCCCCAGGGAGACCAGCTCTCCCAGGGCGTTGTAGACGGTCGCCCGGGAGATCTCGGGCAGTCTCTCCACCGCACGGGCGTGCACCTCGTCGGCCGTGAGGTGCACGTGGTCGCCGTCGAGGACCTCCGCGACCACCCGTCGCTGGGACGTCAGGCGCCAGCCGCGCTCTCGCAGGCGTTCCAGCAGGTCACTCATGTCGGCTCACCCGTTCGGGTCGGCCGGATGTCCGGAACGTGGCGACGGTCGTCCGGGATCCGGGAGGACAGGGTCTTGGTGTCCTTCTTGACTTGGATTCCGTCCATCGTAGGATCGGATTCGTAGATAGCCAAGGGACAGGAAGACTCCAGAGCGGCAGGAGATCGGATCCGTGACGGACCACCGCCGAGGAGCCGCACGGCGTCGACCCGCAGGTGCGGGCCGCCCGTTTCCCCTCGCTCGACCGTCCGCGCCGTGGCCCCCGTGACGTCATGGCGGCCGACGGGACCGAGCCCGTTACCGGGGCCCCGCGCCCCGGCCCTTTCACCCGCATGCAGTTTTCGAGCGTTGTGATCCACCAGGTCCGGAAGGATTCCCATGTCTGAGAACCACGATGCAATCGTCACAGAGGCGAAGTCGGAGGGCTCGGGTGGCTGCCCGGTCGCCCACGACCGCGCTCCGCACCCGACGCAGGGCGGCGGCAACCGCCAGTGGTGGCCCGAGCGGCTCAATCTGAAGATCCTCGCCAAGAACCCCGCCGTGGCGAACCCCCTCGGTGAGGAGTTCGACTACGCGGAGGCCTTCGAGGCCCTCGATCTGCCCACCGTCAAGCGGGACATCGCCGAGGTGCTCACGACCTCGCAGGACTGGTGGCCGGCGGACTTCGGCCACTACGGCCCGTTCATGATCCGCATGGCCTGGCACAGCGCGGGCACCTACCGGATCAGCGACGGCCGCGGCGGCGCCGGGGCCGGTCAGCAGCGCTTCGCGCCCCTGAACAGCTGGCCGGACAACGGGAACCTCGACAAGGCCCGCCGCCTGCTGTGGCCGGTCAAGAAGAAGTACGGCCAGAGCCTGTCCTGGGCCGACCTGATGATCCTGACCGGCAACGTCGCCCTGGAGCAGATGGGCTTCGACACCTTCGGCTTCGGCGGCGGCCGCGCCGACGTCTGGGAGCCGGACGAGGACGTGTACTGGGGCCCCGAGACCACCTGGCTCGACGACGAGCGCTACACCGGCGACCGCGAGCTGGAGAACCCCCTCGGCGCGGTCCAGATGGGCCTCATCTACGTCAACCCGGAAGGCCCCAACGGCAACCCGGACCCGCTCGCCGCGGCCCGCGACATCCGTGAGACCTTCCGCCGGATGGCGATGAACGACGAGGAGACGGTCGCCCTGATCGCGGGCGGTCACACCTTCGGCAAGACCCACGGCGCGGGTCCGGCGGAGAGCGTCGGCGACGACCCCGAGGCCGCCCCGATGGAGCAGCAGGGCCTGGGCTGGAAGAACGCGTACGGCACCGGCAAGGGCGCCGACGCGATCACCAGCGGCCTGGAGGGCATCTGGACGAACACCCCGATCACCTGGGACAACAGCTTCTTCGACATTCTGTTCGGTTACGAGTGGGAGCTCTTCAAGAGCCCGGCCGGCGCGAACCAGTGGCGGCCGAAGGGCGGCGCCGGTGCCGGTACCGTGCCGGACGCCCACGACCCGTCGAAGAGCCACGCCCCGACGATGCTGACGACGGACCTCTCGCTGCGGATCGACCCGGCGTACGAGCAGATCTCCCGGCGCTTCCACGAGAACCCGGCGGAGTTCGCCGACGCCTTCGCGCGCGCCTGGTTCAAGCTGACCCACCGTGACATGGGCCCGGTCGTGCGCTACCTCGGCCCCGAGGTCCCCTCCGAGACGCTGCTGTGGCAGGACCCGCTGCCGGCGGTGACGCACGAGCTGGTCGACGCGGCGGACATCGCCGCGCTCAAGCGGCAGGTCCTCGCCTCGGACCTGACGGTGTCCCAGCTCGTCTCGGCCGCGTGGGGCGCGGCGTCCTCGTTCCGCGGCAGCGACAAGCGCGGCGGCGCCAACGGCGGACGGGTGCGTCTCCAGCCGCAGAGCGGCTGGGAGGTCAACGAGCCCGACCGGCTGGCGACGGTGCTGCGCGTCCTGGAGGGCATCCGGACGTCGTTCAACTCCGCCCAGGGCGGCGGCAAGCAGATCTCGCTCGCCGACCTGATCGTGCTGGCCGGCGCCGCGGCCGTGGAGCAGGGCGCCAAGGACGCCGGCTTCGACGTGGTGGTCCCCTTCACGCCGGGCCGCGCGGACGCCACCCAGGAGCAGACCGACGTGGAGTCGTTCTCCGCGCTGGATCCGGTGGCCGACGGGTTCCGCAACTACCTCGGCAAGGGCAACCGCCTGCCGGCCGAGTACCTGCTGCTCGACCGGGCGAACCTGCTGAACCTGAGCGCGCCGGAACTGACGGTCCTCGTCGGCGGCCTGCGCGTGCTGGGCGCGAACCACCAGCAGTCCGCTCACGGGGTGTTCACCAAGACCCCGGGGTCCCTGACCAACGACTTCTTCGTCAACCTGCTCGACCTGGGCACGACGTGGACGGCGACGTCGGCGGACCAGAGCACCTTCGAGGGCCGCGACGCCTCCACGGGCGCGGTCAAGTGGACCGGCACCCGCGCCGACCTGGTCTTCGGGTCGAACTCGGAACTGCGCGCCGTCGCCGAGGTGTACGCGAGCGACGACGCGAAGGCGAAGTTCGTCAAGGACTTCGTCTCCGCGTGGGACAAGGTCATGAACCTGGACCGGTTCGACCTGGTCTGAGTCCGAGGTCCGGGCCGGCCCGCCGAGGGCCGGCCCGGACGTCGGCCCGGACGCCTCACCGCCGTGGTCACACGGCGGTGAGGGGGGCCGCGCCGAAGGAGACGTCGAAGCGGTCGCACCAGATGGTGACGCTGGTGTACTCGGCGGGGTCCACGCCGGCGGGGATCGCGTAGTTCTGGTCGCCCTTGTTGCCCTTGAGCCCGCCCAGGCTCAGGTGCTTCCCGTCGTCGAACACGCGCCAGCCCGCCGTGCCCTCCTTCACCGGCGCGTCCGTGATCCAGACCCGCAGGTCGGGGCCGCTGCTCGTGTCCAGGCCCTCCAGGCGCAGGGTGTGGCTGCCGTCGGGGAGGCGGATGATCCTGGCGGTGCCCGTGGTGGTGTGCTCGTGGCTGATCAGCGTGCCCCGGGCGACCGTACGGGGTTCCGCGGGAGCGGTCCGCGAGGCGGCCGGGGAGGATCCGGCGGCCGGAAGGGCCTCGCGGACGGTGTCGTCCTGCCACAGCTTCCACGGCTGGAACCAGTAGAGGCCCACCCCCAGCACCGCCGTCACCGCGATCAGTACCGCGACGACCGCTCCCCGGCGCCGATTCTTCGTGGCCACCGCACTCCGCCTTCCCTCGATCTTCCGTCTCCCCGCCATTCAACGGCGCCGCCGTCCCCGGGGACAGGGGCGCCGCGATGACGGAAGTCTTACGGAGGCCGGCGGGGATCCGGGGCGGGCCTTCGCCGGGCGGGCTCAGCCCGCGTCGGCGGCCGGTGTGGCGAGGTAGGCCCAGGCCTTCGTGCCCGAGCTCAGGACGACCTCGGTCCGGGCGTAGTCGTCGACCTCGTAGTCGTCCGCCGAGGCGAGTTCCTCATCGGTGATCGAGAACACGGTGCCGTCGACGGCGTCCGTCGACGCGTCCGAGGCGACGACGAGGGGGTGCCGGTCGGAGCCGCTGGCCGCTATGACCTCGGGGTCCGTGATGGTGATGTAGGTGGTCCGGTACCCGGGCAGCGCGTCCGGGCGGCCGTCGAGCGGCCTCCCGAACCGGGCCAGCTGGACGTCCCGGGACTGCAGGGTCCCGTACGAGAACAGCAGGTGGGTGGTGGGAGCGGTCATGCGGACAACCTCCTGGGGTCTTCGCCGGTACGGCCGCCCCAACCTATCCGAGCCATTCAACTCCACGATCACAGGCTGTCGTTGAAGGCTCCCGGTGACCCGCGGCGTGTACGTCGGCGCCATCACCGTCCTGCCCCCGCTGCCCGGCTACGGCCTCACCCGCGCGGTGCGCGCCGTACGGGGCGCACCGCGCCGCCGCAGGCGGGCCCGACCGGCCCCCGCCGCGGGCCGGACCTCGGGAATTCACCCGTTCGGCCGCGCTCCGGTGTCCCCCTCCCGGGCGCCACCGAACGATGGGACTGCCTGCCGGAAGCGGCGTCCCTCGGTTCAAGGAGTATTCCGTGTCCCAACAGAGCACCACCCCAAGGTCTCCCCAGCCCCACAGCGCCAGCGGTGCCTGGGCCGCCGGCGGCACGATGTTCGCCGCCGTCCTGCTCCTGGTGGACGGCGTCCTCAGCGTGATCAAGGGCATCTCCGGAATCGCGCAGGACGAGGTCTACGCGCGGCTGGGTTCCTACGTGTTCAAGTTCAACGTCCAGGCGTGGGGCTGGATCCACCTGCTGCTCGGCGTCGTGCTGCTCATCGTCGGCGCCGGTCTCCTCAAGGGCGCGGGCTGGGCCCGGGTCATGGGTGTGGCGCTGGCCTCCATCAACGTGATCTTCGACTTCATGTGGCTGCCCTACACGCCACTGTGGGCGCTCGTCTCGATCGCCATCTCCCTCTTCATCATCTGGGCCCTGTGCACGGACAGCAGCCGCACGAGCACCCCTACCGCCTGACAGCACTCCGCCGTACCGCCCGTACGGGCCCCGCCACGCCGGGGCCCGTACGCGTGCGCCCCGTGCGGGGTCCGGGGCATGGAAGGCCCCTCGAACGGGGACGATCCGGTGCGTGTCACGACATGCACCGTCCGGGGGGAGAAGATTGCACCGGCCACGGCGGGGACGCGGAGTTCGTCAACGGTTCGCCCATGGGGCCCGTGCCGCACACCGGCCGGCCTTCCGGGCCGGGGAGACCGGTGCACGAACGTTTCCGGCAGCTTTGGTACGTCGTTGGGGGAGTGTCCATGAACGGACTGGGCCGGCGCGTCTTCCTGACCGCGGCGGGGGCCGTCGGCGTGCGCGCCGTCACGGGTACCGCCGCCGCGGCCACCCGGACGGCGCTCGACGCCGTCAGCGGAGCCGGGTACGTGGACGTGCAACTGCTGAACATCACCGATCTGCACGGCTACTTGAGCGCCGCGCCCGCCCGGGACTCGGTGATCACCGGGGCGGGCGGGCAGAGGTACACGGTGGGCGGGGTCGCCTACATGGCCACGCATCTGCGGCGGCTGAGGGCCGGACGCGCCAACTCCTTCTTCTTCGCACCGGGTGACCTCTTCTCGGGCTGGGAGTTCCCCGCGTTCGCCCTGTCCGACGAGCCGACCATCGAGGCGCTCAACCTGATGGGGCTCGACTTCGCGACGGCCGGCAACCACGAGTTCGACCGCACCCCCGGGTTCCTCGTCCGGCACATGGAGCAGGGCCTCCCGTACGAGGGCGAGGGGCGCACGAACACGTTGCCGGACTCGCGCGGCAGGCGCTTCCACGGCGCCGACTTCCGCTACTACAGCGCCAACGCCGTCGCTGGTCCGGGCGGGGCGGGCGTGCTCCCTCCGTACCACGTCGAGTGGGTGAACGCCCCCGGCGGACGGCAGTTGCCCCTCGGCTTCATCCACCTCACCGCCCTGGGCACGGAGCGGTTCTCCAACTCCTTCCAGCCGGGCCTGACCACGCTCGACGAGGTGTCCGCCGCGAACCGTTGCGCCGCCGAGCTCAAGGCCCGCGGGGTCAACGCGATCGTGCTCAGCATGCACGACGGCGCCGTGGCCGGCTCCGCCTTCGACTCGGGCAGCGACCCGAGCGGGCCGGCGTACGACCTGGCGCTGCGGGTGTCCGCGGACATCGACGCGATCGTGACGGGGCACTGGCACTGCGCCTTCACGATGATGCTTCCCGATCCCTCCGGACGGCTGCGGCCGTTCGTCGAGGCGGGCTGTCACGGCCAGATCGTCAACGAGATCACCCTGCGCCTCGATCCCGTGACCGGTGCGGTCGTCCGGGAGCTGACCACGTCGACCAACCACCCCAACACCCATGACGTCGAGCCCGATCCGGAGATGCGCGAGGTGGTCGACTACTGGCAGGGGTACGCCACCCGGTACGCGGGCGCGACGATCGGCCGGCAGCGGGCCTCGTTCCGCCGCGCCCTGTCACCGGCCGGGGAGAGCACGATGGGCAACCTGGTGGCGGACTGGGCGCTGTGGGCCTCGGCGCAGCCGGCGGACTCCTTCGACACCAGCCCGCGTCCCGAAGGGGGCGCCGCGGACCTGGCGTTGATCGCGCTGGCCCCGCGGACCGGGCGGAGCCTCATCAACACGGATCTGCTCCTCGGGTCCGCCACGGAGGATCCCGTCACCTTCGAGCGGGCCTGGCGGGCGGTCGGGTACGGCAGTCCCCTGGTCACGGCGTCGGTCACCGGACGGCAGCTCCACGACGCCCTGGAGCAGCAGTGGGCAACGGACGCGCAGGGCCGGCTGACGTACGCGCCGCTCGCGGTCTCCGCGAACGTGCGGTACTCCTTCGACGCCTCGGGGCCGGCCGGTGACCGGGTGGCGCCCGCCGACGTGCTCATCGGGGGCTCCGCGCTGCGCCTGGACGGCACGTACCGGGTGGTGACGTCCTCGTACACGCTGACCGGGCAGGACGGGTACCCGGCGCTCGGCGGGTTCCGGGATCCGGCCAGGCACCGGCGGGACACGGACAGCTTCGTCGCGTACGTCGCCGCGCTCGGCACCCTGCGGGCGGTGCCGACCGGCCGGGTCTCGGCGAAGGGCGGCGCGCTGGCGGCCGGCCGGCCGGGCCGGCTGGTCCCGCTGGGGGAACCGGTGCCGTCGGTGCCGGCTCCCGTGGCGGCCGCCGAGGCCGCCGCGGGCTCCACCGGGGGCCGCCCGGTCTGCTGAGCGCTTCGTAAGGCACGGGTTAGGGGCACGTTATGTGCCGTTCCGAGGATGGACGGCATGGAACCCATCGTGAGTCGGACCGACCCAGCCGCCTCCGGCACCGCCGTTGTCCGGGACGTTCCGATCGCCGTGGTCGGACTCTCCTGCCGCCTGCCCGAGGCATCCCACCCCGAGGCGTTCCGGGCGAACTTCGTGCTCTGCGGGCTCGCCGGGAAGTGACCGCCGCGGGCGCGGGGGCCGACGGTGCGCCGTCGGCCCCCGCATCCGTACCACCACTGGTGGTTCGGTCCGTACCGCACCGCAGGCTTTCCCCGATTCGTTGACCCCTTCGACGGCCGCTGGCTAGGTTGGAAATGTGCCCGGACGGCACGAATGGGCGGTTCGGCTCGCCGAAGAGATCGGAGCAGCGGTGCGATACAGGATTCTCGGGAAACTTCATGTCGTGAACGAGGGCAAGCGGTTATATCTTTCGGCCCGCAAAAAGGAGATCGTACTCGCCGCCCTTTTGACCCGGGCGAATCACGTGGTATCGCTCGACGAGTTGATTTCCGAGATCTGGGGCCAGGAATCACCTCTGCGGGCCACCACCGCGATCCATGTCCGGATCTGCGAGCTGCGGAAGTTCCTGAGGTCCTGCGGAATCGCGGAGAGCCCGATCGTCACCCGCTCGCCCGGCTACTTCATCCGCGTCGAGCCGGGGGAGCTCGATGTGGAGAGGTTCGGTCAACTGGCTGCTCAGGGCCGTTCGGCGGCGCGGGCGGGGCAGCACGAAGAGGCGGTCGAGCAGTTGCGCGCCGCGCTGGAACTGACCCAGGACACACCCCTGGGAGGCCTGCGGAGCGGCCCGATCATCAATGGCTTCGCGACCTGGCTCGACGAAACCATCCTGGATTGCACGGAATTACTGATGGAGTCGGAACTGGCCCTGGGCGGACACCGGGAAACGGTCAGCAGGCTCTATGCACTCTTCGGTCGGCACCCTTTGCACGAGGCGTTCCACCGGCAGCTCATGCTGGCGCTCTACCGCTGCGACCGGCGGGCTGACGCCCTGCACGTCTACCGGACCGCCCGCGATGTCCTGAAGGAAGAACTCGGACTCGATCCCTGCCTCGCGACCCGCCGGATCCACCACGCCATTCTCGCCGCGGACAATCCCCGTCTCGCGCGCATATCGGCGTAGGCCGGCCCGGTCCGCCCGGTTCGTCAGCGCGTTTCGAGGGCCGCCAGCGCCTCCGGTAGTTCGGACCGGCCGGAAACCGTCAGCTTGCGGTAGACGACCGTGAGGTGCTTCTCCACCGCGCGGCGCGTCACGCCCAGTTCATCGGCGATGTCACGGTTCGACAGTCCGCGCGCGGCCAGCCCGGCGACCTTCAGCTGGATCCGGGTCGGGGCCGCCGCCCGGTCGGCCGCGGGGCCTCCCGGCAGGTTCCGGGCGCGGGCCGCGAGGTCCGGCAGGCCGCACGCCGAAGCGAGGGCGCCGCCCTCCCGCAGCAGGCTCCTCGCCCGGGGGTCCCCCTCGGCCGCCGCCCGTACGCCGAGCTGCACGAGGGCCCTGGCCAGCTCCAGGCGGTGGTGCGAGCCGCGCAGCACCGCCACGGCCTCCCGCAGCAGCTCCGTCCCCCGTTCTCCTTCCGTCAGCACGCCCCGCACGCGCAGCGCCCTGCCGAGGACGGCCGGGGCGCCCCAGGCCCGCGCCCGCTCGTACTCCTCGCGCATCAGCTCCCCGGCCGCCTCCACCTCGCCGAGGCGGCGGTGGGCCAGGGCCGCCCAGGGGCGCCAGGGGCCGAGGGCGGGGTTGTGCCAGCCGGCCCGTTCCAGCCGTCTGCCGCAGGCCAGGAAGTGGTCCAGCGCGGTGGCCTCGTCGCGCCGGTGGTAGGCGCGGACGCCCTGGATCAGCTGGTGGGTCACGTTGCGGTACACCCCGGCGGTGTCCGCGGAGCCGGGGGCCGCCGCCCGGGCCAGGAGCCGGTCGGCCGCGTGCGGGTCCCCGGTCTCGATGGCGACGAGCGCCAGCGCGACGTCCGCCGCCGCGTCGGCCCCCCACCGCTGTCCGGCGGTCTCGTGGGCCCGTAGCGCCAGGGCTTCGGCCCGCACCGCGTCCCCGGACCACAGCAGGGTCACGGCGAGTTCGCTGCCGGCCAGCACCTCTGCCACCGGGGCCCGCCGGCGTACCGCGCGGGCCAGGAGGGTCTCCAGCCATCCGGGCAGGTCGGCCGGTTCGTCCGCCGCGAGCAGCGTGACCGCCAGCAGCGGCAGGGCCGTGTACGGCAGCTCGGGCACGGCCGGGGTGCGCTCCAGGATCCGCCGGGCGAGCCGCACGGCGTCGCCGCGCTCGATCCGCCCGGCCGCCACCGCGTCGTGCAGCAGTACGGTGGCGAGTTCGCGGGCGGCTCCGGTGTCGAGGGCGGGCTCCGGGCCCAGCCCGCGCAGCCGCTCCACCGACCGGGCGAGCCGTCCGGGCGTGGTGGGCTCCGTGCAGCGGACCCTGGCCTCCAGGCGCAGCGCCACCTCGGGGCGGGCTGCGTCCCGCTCGCCGCCGGGGGCGTGGGCGGCCGACTCCCGCCGGATCAGGTCGGCGGTGTGCGGCGGCGCGGTGTCGAAGAGGGGCGGCGGGATGCGCAGGAGGGCCGCGGCCCGCTGCGCGGCCGAGGGCAGCAGGGGCACCGCCTGGGAGATGTGCCGGGTGGCCATCCGGGGGTCGAGGTTGCGCTCGACTCCGGCCAGGTCGACCAGGACCGCGGCGCGGTCCTCGCCGTCGGTGGACGCGTCCCGCAGGGCCCGTCGCAGGTAACCGACGGCCTCCTCGGGCGCACCGCGGTCGAGCGCGGCGTCGGCCGCGGCGCGCAGCACCGTCACCGCCCGGGCGCCGTCGGGCGGGGTGGCCGGTGGTGTGACCATGAGGCGGGCCGCGACCTGTTCGGCCGGGTGCCCGCTCCGGTGGAGCAGTGCCGCCGCGCGGCCGGTGAGCCGTTGGAGCTCCTCGGCGGGGATGGTCTCCTCGGCAGCGTCCCGGACCACCGGGTGGACGAAGGCCGACGCCGTCCGGCCGGGGCAGGGGGTGAGCAGGCCCAGGCGTCGCAGCGCCCGTTCCGCGGTGCGGCAGTCCACGGCGTCCAGCTCCGCCAGTGCGCCGGTCAGCCCCGGTTCCGCCTGGTCCCCGAGGACGGCCATGGCCCGCGCGAACCCGATGACGGGGGAGGGCAGTTGTTCCAGGCGCAGGGCGAGGCGTTCGCGCAGGACGGAGGGCCGCAGGCGCAGCGCCGCCGAGGCGTCCGTGCCGAAGGGCCGCAGTCCCGCGTGCCGCATGCTGTCGCCGACGGACACCGCGAGCATCGGGTTGCCCGCGAAGGCCCGGTGGCAGGCCTGGCCGAACGCGTCGTGCACCGGGACGCCGAGGCGGCTCTCCACGACGGCGCGGATGGCGGTCGGCGACAGCGGTCGCAGTCGCAGCGTGCGTCCGCCGCCCGCGAGGAGCTCGCGCACCGTGGGCCGCTCGGCGCCGGGATCGCCGTCGGCGACGGTCACGACGAGGGTCACCGGCCGGGCGGTGGGCCGTTTGGCGAGGTAGGCCAGCCAGCGCAGGGAGTCCTCGTCCGCCCATTGCAGGTCGTCCACCATGACCGCCAACGGCTGGTCGGCGGCGATGCGTTCGGCCAGCGCGCGCAGGTCCCGCAGGAGGTGGGGGTACGTCTGCGGGGCCGGTGCGGGACTTGCGCCCGCGACGACGGCCCAGGCGGCGGCCCCGCCCCCGTCGAGCCACCGGTCGCGGACCGGGGGCCGGGCTCCGGCGAGCACGGGCTCCAGGATCTGGCGCACCACGCCGAAGGCGAAATCCCGTTCGGACGGGGCCGCGTCGGCCCGCAGGACCCTGGTCCGCTCCCGCCCCGCCAGGGGTGCGAGGTGGTCGAGCAGCTCCGTCTTGCCCGCGCCGAGGGCGCCGGTGACGACGACGGGTGCGCCGGCGCCGGCCGCGGGATCCTTGGCGGTGCGCAGGGCCTCGGCCACCGCGCGCAGCTCGGCGTCGCGTTCGAGGAGCATCCGGCTCAGTCCTTGTCGGGGAGGGGACGGGAGAGGTCCGCGCGGCCGGAGAGGCCGAGCTTGCGGTAGACACGGCTGAGGTGCATCTCCACCATGCGCCGGGACACCCCGAGGCGGAGCGCGATCGCCCCGTTGGTCATGCCCTCGCGGACCAGCCCGGCGGCACGCGTCTCGGCCGCGGTCAGTTCCTCGCGGACCGGCTCTGCGCCGTGCACCGCCGGGAAGGGGCCCGGGAAGGGGCCCGGGGTCCGGCCCTCGGCTCCGGATGGTGTGGTCGGGGTGCCGTGCACGCCGGTCAGTGCCCGGACGTGCCGTGCCCGGCGGGGCGCGGCCCACTCGGCGGGGGTGTCCCCGCGGAGCATCAGCCGCGCCGCCTCGCCCCGGGCCGCGCGGGCCCGTTCGCCCTCGGTCACCCGGCCCACGGCGAGCAGGGCCGTACCGATGGCGCTCGCGCTCCCCCACGCCCGCGCCGCCTCGAGTTCCCCGGCGGCGAGGCGGGTGGCCCCGGCCCGGTCGCCGCGGCCCAGGCGGGCCAGGGCTGCGGCCGAACGCCACGGTACGAAGGAAGGGTTGGTCCAGCCCCGGGCCAGCAGCCCGCGTCCGCATTCCAGCAGGTCCGACAGGGCGGCCTCGTGGTCGCCTGTGCGCAGGCCCAGGCGGCCCCTGGCATAGAGGAACGTCGGCCACCACATGCCGCTCACCGCCCGTACGGGCACCTCCGCCGTCGCGGCCCGGCCCGCCTCGTCCACCTCGTCGCGCTCCAGGTGCAGCAGGATCCGCAGGGCGGCGGTCAGCGGCACGGACTTCACGGATCCGGAGCCTTGGGACGCCGCCCGTTCGACCTCCGCCAGGTCCTGTTCCGCCTCCTGGAGCCAGCCCCGCCGCAGGGCCACCGTCGCGCGTACGGCCAGGGTCGCCGCGAGGGCGCTCCGCGTCCCCAGCGCGCGGGCCTGCGCGACGATCGGGTCGAGGGCGGCGGCGGCGTCCTCGTGGGAGTCCGCCAGTGCCAGCGCGTAGCAGGCCGCCAGCCGTGTGGTGAACAGCCGCGGGTGCCCCGGCGCGGGGCGCAGCGCGGCTTCGGCCAGGGCGCGCACGAGGGCGGGCGGCAGCGACCCGGCGAGGGCGCCGCGCAGGGCCGCCACGCCCTCCTGCGCGGGTCCCCGGGGCGGTACGGGCAGGGGCGGGACGCGGGCGGCGATGTCCGCGCTCTCCTCCGTGGACGCGGCGTCCTCGATCAGCCAGTGCAGGGCGAGGAGCGCGTCGTGCTCCGCCTCACGGGTGTCCGGGTGCGCCAGGGTCCGGGGAAGGGCCGCGCCGCGGCGCACCGTCGTCCCGTGTCCGCAGGTGGCGAGGAGGTCCGCGGCGCGCAGCCGGTCCACGGCCGGGACGTGGTCGTCGGGGCTGTTGAGCAGCCGCCACCCCGCGCGTTCGTCGCGGTCGGGGTCGTCGTCGGAGGCACCCGTGCCGACGGGTGCGCACACGCCGGCGGGCGGGGCGGGGCGGTGGGCCGGTACGGCGGCGCGGGGGGCGAGTACGGCGGCTCGCGCGTGCAGGGCCGCGCGGTCCGGCCCGGTCATGCCGGCGAGGGCCGCTTCGGCCACGCCCGGTGGTGTGCGCGGGGTGTCGGCTCCCTCGGCCAGGCCCGCGTCGGCCAGCAGGCTCAGTGCGCGGGACACCGGCACGGTGCGCAGTCCGGCCAGTTCGCCCAGCGCGGCGGGGCCGAGGTGCGGCCCGCCGGCGGCGATCGCGCGCAGGAGGGAGACGTGCTCGGCGGACAGGCCGTCGATCAGCCGTGCGGTGCGCTCGCCCACGGACTCGGCCGCGCGCCACGGCAGTTCGGCCGCCGTGTGTGCGCTCGGCTCCAGCCCGTCCGCGCCGATCCCGTCCACCACGGCGCGCAGCACGGCGGGGTTGCCCGCGCAGGCTTCGGCCGCGGCCGAGGCGAAGGCCGGATCCACGGGCCCGTCGAAGGCGGCGGCCAGCATCGCGGCCACGCCGGGCGGGGTCAGCGGCCGCAGTACGACGCGGGCGGTGGCGGGGGCGCCGTCCGCGCGGCCGTCCGTGCCCGGCCGGGTGGCGGGGACGGCGCCCCGGGTCCCGGCGACGACGATCGTCAGGGGCGCGCCGCGGGCCCGCCTGAGCAGGGCTTCGAGCCAGCGCCGCGAGTGCGCGTCCGCCCACTGCGCGTCGTCGACGGCGAGCAGCAGCGGCCGTTCGCGGGCCGCGGTGAGGAAGAGCTCGCACAATGCGGGCAGGGGCAGGGCGGCGGGGTCCGGGGCGTCGGGCGTGTCCCGCCCGGCGAGGAGCTGGGTGACGATGCCGAGGGGCAGGGCCGACTCCGTCGGGGAGCCGGCGGCGTACGCGACGGCGCATCCGGCGGCCCGCGCCCGCGCCGCGGCGTACCGCAGGAGCGCGCTGCGGCCGGTGCCGGGTGCTCCCTCGACGGTGATGACGCGGGAGCGTCCGGCCGGCAGGTCCGCCACGGCCGCGCGCAGGAGCTCCAGTTCGCCGTCCCGCTCGACGAGGGCGTCGGGGGCCCGGTGCTCGCCCGCGATCACCGGGTGCCCGTCCGCGGGCCGGGCGCGGACGGGGCGGGGGTGAGGGCGAGGGCGCGGAGCGCGTCGGGGAGGTCGGCCCGGCCGGCCAGCCCGAGCTTGCGGTAGACCGAGGTGAGGTGCATCTCCACGGTGCGCCGGGCGATGAACAGGGTTTCGGCGATGTCCTGGTTGGTGGCGCCCCGCGCCGCCGCGTGCGCGACCTGCCGCTCGGTGCCGCTCAGCGGGCAGGGCCGGACCGGCGTCGCCGCGCCGGAACGGGGACCGGGGCCGGGCCCGGTCAGGCCCGCCGCGGCCAGCGCCGCCCGGACCTCGGCGG